>CALLYQ010000445.1 GCA_937858875.1 uncultured Lautropia sp.
ACGCCAGCGCCCTGCGCCGCCCCGGCGCGGGTGCATGCGATTGCCTCTCAGCCTCTGAGTCGCCGGGAACTCCCGCTGGGCATGGGCATCTTCGTCGAAGTCATCTTCCCGGTCGTCGTGCTGATCGCGATCGGCTACGGTGCGGCCCGGCTCGGGCGATTCAGCGACGCGGGCATACGCGCGCTGTCCGATGCGACCTTCCTGATCTTCATGCCGGCGCTGCTGTTCGGCGCGCTGGCCCGCGTCGACTTCGACGAGCTGTCGCCGGGTGCCGCGCTGGCCTACTACGGCGCCTCGCTGCCGCTGTTCGTCGGAGTGATCGCCGTGCTGCGCTGGCGCGGCATGCCACTGAACTTCGCCGTGATCCGCGGCCTGTGCGCGGTGTTCTCGAATACCGCGATGCTCGGCATTCCGCTGATCCGGCTCGTCTACGGCGAGGCCGGCCTCGCCTACCTGCTGACGATCATCGCGCTGCATGCGCTGACCTACCTGACGCTGGCCACGCTGGCGATCGAGATCGGCGGCGGCGTGGCGGCCGCGGGCGCGCCGGTGTCGCTCGGAAGGCAGCTTGCGCGCGTCGTACGCAGTTCGCTGATCCATCCGGTCGTCCTGCCGATTCTCGTCGGGCTTGCCTGGTCGGCGGCCGGCTGGCCGCTGCCGCCGGCGCTGGCCGCGCCGCTGGGCATGCTCGGCTCGGCGGCTGCGCCGCTGTGCCTGGTGCTGCTCGGCTCCTCGCTGGCGCAGTTCGATCTGCGGCGCGGTTTCCGCACGGCGCTCGAGCTCACGGCGCTCAAGAGCTTCGTCCACCCGCTGCTGGTCTGGCTGGTCGGCCGATTCGTGCTGGGCCTCGAGCCGCTGCCGCTGGCCGTGGCCACGGTGACTGCGGCGCTGCCGATCGGCGCCAACGTCTATCTGTTCGCGCAGCGCTACGACGCCGGTGCCGAGCAGACCAGTGCCGGGCTGACGCTGTCGACGCTGGTCGCCGCAGGAAGCCTGCCGTGGCTGCTGATCATGCTGCCGGGCGTTTGATACGATCCGGCGTCGATACCGTCCCGCATCATGTCCCATACCGTCTACAACTTTTCCGCCGGGCCGGCAGTGCTGCCCCGCGAGGTCCTGCTTCAAGTCGCCGAAGACCTGCCCGACTGGCAGCGCACCGGCATGTCCGTGATGGAGATGAGCCATCGCGGCCCCGAATTCATGTCGATTCACGCGCAGGCGATGGCCGACCTGCGCGCGCTGATGAACATCCCCGACGACTATCGCGTGCTGTTCATGCAAGGCGGCGCGATCGCCGAGAACGCGATCGTGCCGATGAACCTGCTGCGTGGCGGCGACCAGGCCGACTACCTGCTGACCGGGCAGTGGTCGGCGAAGTCGGCGAAGGAAGCCTCGCGCTACGCGCGGGTGAACGTCGTGGCAGACGCGTCGAAGCTGCCGGCGCCGCACCGCGACGGCGAAACCGGCAGCTACACCTTCGTGCCCGATCAGTCGCAGTGGAAACTGTCGCGCGAGGCGGCCTACCTGCATCTGTGCACGAACGAGACGATCGACGGCATCGAGATCGGGCAGGCGCCGTCGCAGGGCGCCGGTCCGATCGAGGTTCCCGTCGGCGTGCCCATGGTCGCCGACGTGTCCTCGCAGATCCTGTCGCGCGAAATCGACGTCAGGCGCTACGGCTGCCTGTACGGCGGCGCGCAGAAGAACGTCGGCCCCTCGGGCCTGACGCTGGTGATCGTGCGCGAAGACCTGCTCGGAAAAGCCCACCCGTTGTGCCCGAGCGCCTTCGACTACAAGATCGTCGCCGACAACGATTCGATGTACAACACGCCGCCGACCTTCGCGATCTGGGTCGCCGGCCTCGTGTTTCGCTGGCTGCGGCGGCAGGGCGGCGTCGCGGCGATCGAGCGGCGCAACATCGAGAAGGCCGCGCTGCTCTACGACTACATCGACGGCAGCGGTTTCTACGAGAACCGCGTTCGCCCGCAGGACCGCTCGCGGATGAACGTGCCGTTCTTCCTGAAGGATCCGTCGCTGGATGCGCACTTCCTGAAGGGCGCGGCCGAAGTCGGCCTGCTGCAGCTCAAGGGGCACCGCACGGTCGGCGGAATGCGGGCGTCGCTGTACAACGCGATGCCGATCGAGGGCGTGCGAACGCTGGTCGCCTACATGAAGGAATTCGAGCGCCGCAATGGCTGATTCCGATCCGAACAAGGCCGGCGAGCCCGGCCTCGAAGCCCTGCGCCGACAGATCGACGACACCGACCGCCAGTTGCTCGCACTGGTCAACCGGCGGGCCGAGCTGGCCGGCCAGGTCGGCGAGCTGAAGCAGCACAGCGATGCGCCGGTCTACCGGCCCGAGCGCGAGGCGCAGATCATGCGCCGGCTGCGCGAAGCCAATCCGGGGCCGCTGCCCGGCGACGCGATCGAGGCGATCTGGCGCGAGATCGTCTCGGGCTGCCGCGAGCTCGAGCGGCGGCTGCGCGTCGCATTCCTCGGGCCCGTCGGTACCTTCTCCGAGCAGGCGTTGCTGCAGCATTTCGGCAGCGGCGTCGACGCGCTCGCCTGTTCGTCGATCGACGAGGTGTTCCGCGCGGCCGAAGCCGGCACCGCAGACTTCGGCGTCGTGCCGGTCGAGAACTCGACCGAAGGCGCGGTCAGCCGCACGCTCGACCTGTTCCTGCAGAGCCCGCTCGAGGTCAGCGGCGAGATATCGATCCGGATCGAGCAGAACCTGATGACGCGCAGCGGCTCGATGCAGGGCGTGCGGCGCATCGTCTCGCATGCGCAGTCGCTGGCGCAGTGCGCGGGCTGGCTGCAGCGCAATCACCCCGAACTCGAACGCGTGCCGGTCGCGAGCAACGCCGAGGCAGCGCGGCTGGCTTCGCTCGACGACGAGACCGCGGCGATCGCCGGGCACAACGCCGCCTTGCGCTGGGACGTGCAGATCATCGCGAACAACATCCAGGACGAGCCGAACAACCGTACGCGATTCGCCGTGATCGGGCGCTACCGCTGCGCGGCCTCCGGCGACGATCAGACTTCGCTGATCCTGTCGGTTCCGGACCGTGCGGGCGCCGTCCATGCGCTGATCGAGCCGCTGGCACGGCACGGCGTGTCGATGAAACGCTTCGAGTCGCGTCCGGCACGCCAGGCGGGCTGGGAATACAACTTCTACATCGACGTCATCGGCCATCGCGACGAAGAGAACGTCGCGACCGCACTCGCCGAGTTGCGCGAACGCGCGGCCTTCTTCAAGGTCGTCGGCTCCTACCCGCGCGCCACCGGCTGAGATACACTGCTGCGGCATTCGAAGCGGCCAGGATGAGCCGCACCGTGCCGATCAAATCCTGAGGAGACTTTCGTGCGAATCTTCACTCGCGCCGCGACCGCAACGTCCGGCCCGCTTCGCTTGTCGTGCGCATTCGCGGTGGCGGCGCTTTCCGCCGGACTTGCCCTGGCTCCCGCTGTCTCCCAGGCGCAGGACAAGCAGATCCGCGTCGGCGTCATCTACGACCTGACCGGACCGCTCGCCGCCGGCGGCTCCTACGCCGGCTACCTCGGCAACAAGTACGCGATCGACATGATCAACGAGCGCGGCGGCGTCGAAGGCTACAAGATCGTGCCGATCTATGTCGACGCGCAGAGCAAGGCCGAGGTCGCGATCAACGAGACCGAACGCCTGCTGAACCAGGAGAAGGTCGACCTGATCATGGGCGTGTTCTCGTCGGCGCAGTGCGTGCCGATGGCGCAGAAGGTCGATCAGGTCCAGAACTTCATGTGGGCGAACATCTGTGTCGCCTCGAGCGTCTTCAAGGACAAGAACCTGAAGTACGTGTTCCGCCCGCAGGTGCACTCCGACCAGTTCGGCGAGGCCTCGTGCCGCTTCCTGGCCGAGAACGCCAAGTCGAAGCTGGGCAAGGAGGTCAAGGACCTGAAGGTCGCGATCATCTACGAAGACGGTCCTTACGGCGCCGGTGTGGCGGCCGGCAACGAGAGCACCTGCAAGGAACTCGGCATGCAGGTGGCGCTGAAGGAAGGCTACGCGGCCACGGCGCCCGACCTGTCGCCGCTGGTCACGAAGCTGCGCCGCGCGCGGCCCGACGCGATCCTGCATACCGGCTACAACCCCGACATCACGCTGTTCCTGCGCCAGGCGAAGGAGCAGGGGCTGAAGTGGGATGCGCTGATCGGCCACGGTGCCGGCTACGGGCAATTCGACAAGCTCTTCGCGACCTTCAAGGACGACGCGAACCTGATCTACAACGTCGATCCGGTCGCCGCGCAACTGCTCGACCCGAAGACGCTCGCACCGGGGCTCGGCGACATCACGCAGGAAATGGTCAAGCGCTACAAGGCCGACGTGAAGGGCGACGAAGTCCCGACCCACGTGTCGATGGGCTTCAACCAGGCCTGGATCTTCTTTACCGACGTGCTGCCGCGCGCGATCAAGCAGCACGGCGGGCCGAACGCCGAGGCGCTGCGCAAGGCAGCCCTGGAGACCGACATCCCGGTCGGCGGCACGATCCAGGGCTACGGCGTGAAGTTCTTCGGCCCCGGCGCGCCGATGGCCGGGCAGAACGAGCGTTCGACGCCGGTCGTCATGCAGTACAACGGCAACGAGACCTACGTCGTCTGGCCGGAGGCGATCAAGACGCGCGATGCCGTGCTGCCGCTGCCCAAGGGCCACGGATACGCGAGGTGAGTCCGGGCCGCTCGAGGCCGGGTGGAGGAACGGTGCTATCGGTCAGCGGGCTGAGCAAGCGCTTCGGCGGGTTCACGGCGGTCAACGGACTGTCGTTCGAGCTCGCCGAAGGCGAGATCCTCGGCCTGATCGGACCTAACGGGTCGGGCAAGAGCACGACCTTCAACGTGATCGCCGGGCTCTACGCACCGAGCGCAGGCTCGGTGCGGCTCGACGGGCAGGAGATCGGCGGGCTGCCGCCGTATCGGATCTGCCGGATGGGGCTGGCGCGCACCTTCCAGATCCCGAGGCCGTTTCGAAAGCTGTCGATCCTCGAGAACGCGATCCTCGCGGCGCACTACGGCGGCGGCGAACCCATCGGCCGCGCCGAGGCCGAGCGGCGCGCGCACGACGCGCTCGAGCTGATCGGCCTGCCGCGCGACCCCTCCGCGAAGGTCGAAGGGCTGGGCGCTGCCGGCCTGAAGAAGCTCGAGATGGCGCGTGCGCTGGCCACGCAGCCCAAGCTGCTGCTGGCCGACGAGAGCCTGGGCGGGCTCGACGAAACGGAAATGGAGCAGGCGGCGGCAATGCTCGAGCGCATCCGGAGCGAGCGCAGGATCTCGATCATCTGGGTCGAGCACATCATGGGCGTACTGATGAAGGTCATCGACCGCTGCCTGGTGCTCGACCACGGCGAGCTGATCGCCGAGGGGGCGCCGGCCGAAGTCACGCGCGACCCGCGCGTCATCGAGGTCTACCTGGGCAGCGATGCCGACGCCGTGCATCGCCAGCTCGATGCGCAGGGGCAGCGCTGATGCTGGCGGTCAACGGACTGAACGCCGGCTACGGCAGCTTCCAGGCGCTGTTCGACGTGTCGCTGTCGGTCGGCGCCGGCGAGTCGATCGCGGTGATCGGCCCGAACGGCGCCGGCAAGACAACGCTGCTGCGCGCGATCTCGCGGCTGATCGACGCCAGCTCGGGCGAGTTGACGATGGAGGGCCGGCGCTACAACGAACTGCCGGCGCACCAGGTGGTCTCGCTCGGTATCGCGCAGGTGCCCGAGGGCCGGCGCCTGTTCCCGCGGCTGAGCGTCGAAGACAACCTGAAGATGGGCGCGTTCACGCCGGCGGCGCGCGCCGGTTATCGCGAGCGGCTCGACTTCGTCTACTCGCTGTTCCCGAAGATGAAGCAGCGGCGGATGCAACTCGCCGGCACGATGTCGGGCGGCGAGCAGCAGATGTGCGCCATCGGCCGCGCGCTGATGAGCCGGCCGAAGCTGCTGCTGCTCGACGAGCCGTCGGCCGGCCTGGCGCCGGTCATCGTGCAGTCGATCTTCGAGCTGATGCAGCGGATCCGCGCCGAGGGCTACACGGTGCTGATCGTCGAGCAGAACATCCGGCAGGTGCTGCAGGTCGTCGATCGTGCCTACCTGCTCGAAACCGGTCGCATCCGGATGAGCGGCGCGGCCGACGAACTGCTCGCCAGCGACGAGATACGCAAGGCCTACCTGGGGCTGTGATGGAGTTCTTCGACATCTTCCTGCTCGAGGCCGTGATCAACGGCCTGCTGCTCGGCGGCCTGCTGGCGCTGCTCGCGCTCGGGCTGAACCTGGTCTTCGGCGTGATCGACGTGGTCTGGATCTGCTATGCCGAACTGATTATGGTGGGCATGTACACGATCTGGTGGCTGCATGCCGAGCAGGGCGTGCCGCTGTGGCTGGCCTTCGCTTGCGGCATCGCGCTGGCCGCGGTGCTCGGCGCGTTGCTGCACCAGTTCATCGTGCGCCCGGTGCTGGCCGCCGAGCCGATCAATCAGTTGCTGGTGACCGGTGGCGTGCTGTTCTTCCTCCAGGCCGCCGCCACGGTGCTGTTCGGAGTCGAGTTCCGCAACATCGGCGTGCGGCTGCCCGGCGTCAGCATCGGCGAGGTGAACCTGTCGGTGGCCCGGCTGATCGCGTTCGGCGTGGCGCTGGCGGCGATCGTCTCGACCTACCTGTTCCTGACCCGTACCTACATCGGCACGGCGATCCGGGCGATCAGCCAGGACCGCGCGATCATGCCGCTGATGGGCGTCGATTCATCGCGCATCTACCTGCTGACCTCGGCGCTGGGCGGCGCGCTCGCCGGATTGGCCGCCTGCCTGCTGGTCTTGCAGTACGACATCCATCCGGCGATCGGCCTGTCCTTCGGGCCGATCACCTTCCTGATCTGCGTGCTCGGCGGGCTCGGCAACCTGATCGGCGGCTTCCTTGCGGCCTTCGTGTTCGCGCAGTTCATTTCGGTCGGTGGCTTCGTCTTCCATCTCGAGTGGGGTTACGTGCTGGCCTTCATGTTCTTCATCGTGATGATGTTCTGGAAGCCGCAGGGTCTGTTCGCGAGGCGGCGCTGAAATGCGAGGCGGCGTCGAAATGAACCTCGGGAATCACACCCGACTTCCTGATACCGGGCGGGGAGCGGCAGGCTCCGGGCAGCTTGGGCGCGGTTCGGGAGGAAACCCGCCCCCTCCCTCGTCTGTTCGTCGTTCGCCTGGCGTGCGCACGCAACGTGCGCCAGCGCACTGGCAGAGCCCTACGCCGTTGCTCGCGCAGATCTTTGCTCGTGCAGAACGAGACAAGCCCAGCTCTGGTCGTCGGTGGCCGGAAGGCGGCACGGCACGCCGTGAGGAGCCGAGATGGCCGCACGCAATCCGATGACGGCCAACAATGGAACCGCGGCCAGAGCTCCGGCAAGCGCCCCGGCGCGCAGCGGCCTTGCCGCTCGCGGCGCCGGCCTGGCCGCCGTCGCGCTGCTGGCGCTCACGCCGCTGTCCGGGCTCGGCGCCTACCCGCTGCACCTGATGATCATGGCGCTGCTGTGGGGCTTCATCTACACGAGCTGGGCGCTGATGGGCCGGCTCGGCATGGTGAGTCTCGGGCACGGCGCCTTCTTCGGGATCGGCGCCTACGTGGTCGTGCTGGCCTGGAATCTCCTGAGCTGGCCGCCGCTGGCCGGGGCCGTGGTGGCGGTCGTGGGCGCCGCGCTGGTTGCGATCGTCATCGGCTATCCGTGCTTTCGCTTCAAGATCGTCGGCCACTATTTCGCGCTGGTCACGCTGGCGCTGGCGGAGGTGGTTCGCCTGGTCATCGTCGCGCTGCGCGACGTGACCGGCGGCTCGCTCGGCATCACGCCGAAGCCCGGGCTGCTCGATGGCGCCACGGCCTCGATCTGGGCGATGCAGTTCACCGACAAGCGGGTCTGGTTCTACATCGTGCTGTCGTGCTGGCTGGCTGCGCTGTACATCTGGCGCCGCGTCGACCGCAGCATGGACCGGCTTGCGCTGCAGGCGATCAGCGAGGAGGAAGACGCGGCGGCCTCGATCGGCATCAACGTGACCCGCACGAAGCTGCGTATCGCCGTACTGTCGGCTGTCATGACCGCGGTCGGCGGCGTGCTCTATGCGCAATACCAGCTGTACGTGAATCCGGAGACTGTCTCAGGCATCGGCATTTCGCTGCAGATGGTCTTCGGCGCGATCGCCGGGGGCATGTTCGTGATGCTCGGGCCCACGGTCGGCGCGGTGTTCCTGCTGCTGCTTTCCGAGGGACTGCGCATCCTGATCGGCAACCAGGTCCACGGACTCGACCTGCTGATCTACGGCGGGCTGCTGGTCTTCTTCATCATCTTCATGCCGAAGGGCATCCTCGGCGAGCTGCTGGCACGGCTGGCGCGCCGGCATTGAAACGGTCGTGCTTCCCCGTCACCATCGAAGAACAGTCAGAGGAGAGTCGGTCATGAAACGCATCCAGTCGGTACCGCGACTTGCCGCGGTCGCGTCGGCGGTCACGCTCGGATTCGCCGTGCAGGCGCCAGCCGGCGCCCAGGAAACCTTCCGGGTCGGGGTCGTCAGCTTCCTGTCCGGCCAGGCGGCCGAGAGCTTCGGCATTCCGGCCGTCGACGGCGCCAAGGTGTTGTTCGAGGCCTTCAACGCCGGCCAGGCGCCGGCGCCCTACGACAAGAAGGGCTTCGGCGGACTGACGATCGAGCCGATCTACGTCGACGAAGCGGGCGGTGCGACCAAGCAGGTTCAGGAGCTGAAGAACCTGTACGACCGCGAGAAGGTCGATGCGGTCGTCGGCTACGTGAGCTCGGGCGACTGCTTGGCGGTGGCACCGGCGGCCGAGGAGATGAAGCGTTTCCTGATCCTCTACGACTGCGGCACGCCGCGGATCTTCGAGGAGCGCGACTACGAATACGTGTTCCGCACGGCCGCGCACGGGGCGATGGACAACGTGTCGCTCGGCCGCTACCTGAAAGCGATCGACATGAAGGTCGGCTCGATCAACTACATCAACCAGGACTACGCCTGGGGGCACGATTCGCAGCGCGACTTCGAGCTGACGATGGCGCAGCTGTATCCCGAGGCGAAGAAGCAGCAGGACCTGCGGCCCAAGTTCGGCGCCGGTCAGTACGGCACCGAGATTTCGGCACTGCTGTCGAAGCCGGCCGACGTCACGCATTCGAGCCTGTGGGGCGGTGATCTGCAGGCTTTCATCCTGCAGGCGGCGCCGCGCGGCGTGATGAAGCGCTCGCAGGTCGTGTTGTCGGCCGGCGACCACGTGCTGCCCGGGCTCGGCGACAAGATGCCCGACGGCGTGATCCTCGGCGCACGCGGTGCCTACGGCCTGATGTCGCCGGACACGCCGCTGAACCGCTGGTGGTTCGATCTTTACGAGAAGAAGTACGGCGTCTACCCGGTCCAGGCGCCGTACCGGATGGCGCAGGCATTGCTGGGGCTGAAGCTGGTCGTCGAGAAGGCGATGGCGGCCAACGGGGGCAAGAAACCCGATTCGGCGCAGCTCGCCGCGGCGCTGAAGGGCTTCGAATGGGAGTCGCCCGCTGGCGTCATCCGGATGGCCAACGGCAACGGTCATCAGGCGATCCAGGAAACCGCGATCGGCCGCACGAAGTACGACCCCGAGAAGAAGCGCGTCGAGCTCGTCGAGATCCGGCGCTTTCCGGCCGAATGCGTGAATCCGCCGCCGGACATGAAGGCCGAGGACTGGATCAAGAGCGGCTTCAAGGGGGCGAAGTGCTGAAGCCTGCGATCTGAAACCGACGCCGGCGGCGATTCCGTGCTCCTGCTCACCATCTTCGTCGACGGCGTCGTCTACGCGTCGTGGCTGTTCATCGTCGCGCTCGGGCTGACCCTGGTCTTCGGCGTGCTGAAGATCCTGAACATCGCGCATGGCAGCTTCTATGCGCTCGGTGCTTACGCCGCGGCCAGCTTCGTCGGCTGGTTCGCGTCGCTCGGGCTGGCCCCGGCGTGGTCGCCGGTGGCGATGCTGCTGGCGGCCGTGGCCGTCGCGGCGGTGGTCGCTCCGCTGACCGAACGCGGACTGCTGCGTGCGTTCCACGGGCGCGACGAGGTGCTGCTGGTCCTCGTCACCTATGCGCTGTTCCTGATCCTCGAAGACGTCACCAAGCTGATCTGGGGTGCGACGCCGTACTACGTGACCGAGCCGTACATGCTGTTCGGTACCGTCGAGTTCGGGGTCATGTCCTACGTCGGCTATGACTTCGTGCTGATCCTCGTCGCGGTGGTCTGCGGCCTGCTCGTCTGGTGGGGGCTGAACCGCACGCGCAGCGGCAAGATCGTGCTGGCCGTGATCCACAGCGAGGAGATCGCGTCGAGCATGGGCGTCAACGTCTCGCGGATCTACACCTTCGCCTTCATGGTCGGCGTGTTCCTGGCCGCGCTCGGCGGCGCGCTGACGGCGCCGATGCTGTCGGTGCAGCCGGGGCTGTCGGTCGGCGTGATCATCGTGTCGTTTGCGGTGGTGATCATCGGCGGGCTGGTCAGCATCGAGGGCGCGGCGATCGGCGCGCTGATTGTCGGCTTCGCGCGCGCGCTGGCCGTGCACACCTGGCCCGATGCCGAGCTGTTCAGCATTTACGTCGCGATGGCCGCCGTGCTGGTGTTCCGCCCGCAAGGCCTGTTCCAGCGCATGCAGGCAAGGAAAATCTGATGGCGGATCGATCCCCGCGGGCGGCGTCGGTGACGGCGACCGCCCTGGCCGGCCTGGGCTTGCTGCTGGCGTTGCTGGCGCTCGGCTTCGCGATGCCTGGCTGGCTGCTTCTCCTGTCGACGATGGCGATCTCGCACGGCGTCGTCTCGCTGGGCATCGTGCTGCTGATGCGCAGCGGCGTCGTCTCCTTCGGCCAGGGCATGGTGTTCGCAGCCGGCGGCTATGCAGCGGCGCTGGCGGCCAACCACCTGGGCATCAGCGACGCGCTGGTGCTGATCCTGGGCGGCGGGCTCGCGTCGGCGCTGCTGGCCGCGCCGTTCGCGCCGCTGCTCGCGCGCTACCGCGGCATCTTCTTCGCGATGCTGACCCTCGCGCTGTCGATGGTGCTGTACGGGATCCTCGTCAAGTCCGCGGCGCTCGGCGGCTCGGATGGCTTCAACGTCGGGCGCCCGACGATCTTCGGCGCCGAGATCGCGGCCGAAAACGCGAACTTCACGCTGTACGCGCTCGCCGTCGTCATCGTCGGCGTGCTTGCCACGCTGTCCCGCATCTACGGCGACTCGGTGCGCGGCCTCGTGTCGATGGCGATCCGCGAGAACGAGTTGCGCGTCGAATACCTGGGCGCCTCGGTCACCAGCGCGATCGCGGTGAACTTCGTGTTCGCCGCCTTTCTCGGCGGCGTCGGCGGCGCGCTGACGCTGCTCGCGCTCGGGCACATCGACCCGGCCTTCAGCTACTGGACGGCTTCGGGCGAATTCGTCTTCGTCGCGATCCTGGCCGGCCACCACAGCATGCTCGCGGTCTTCGTCGCGTCGTTTGCGGTCGAGGTCGTACGCTCGTTCTCGAACCTGTACTTTCCGAACACCTGGCAGCTTGCGATGGGCGTGTTCCTGCTGGTCGTGATCCGATTCCTGCCGCGCGGGCTCGGCTCCTTGTGGACGGACCGGCGCACGCGCGCCGGAGCGCGCGCATGACGGCCGCTCAGCAGAGCGGCGGCACGCCGATCGCCGCCACGCCCGGCACCGGCAGCGGCGCATTCGAGCCCGGCACCGGTACGCCGATCATGCTGTCGGCGCGCGGACTGAAGAAGTCCTTCGGCGCCGTCGTCGCGGCCGATGCCGTCGACATCGAGGTGCCGGTGGGCCAGCGGGTCAGCCTGATCGGCAGCAACGGCGCCGGCAAGACGACCTTCGTCAACATGGTCACCGGCTACCTGAAGCCCGATGCGGGCTCGATCGCGCTCGACGGCCGGCAGATCGACGGGCTCGGCCCGCGGCGGATCGCTCGGCTCGGCGTGGCGCGCTCGTTCCAGATTCCGCAGCTCGCGCTCGAGATGAGCGCGCTCGACAACATGCTGGTCGCGGCGGCCTGCAACGACGGCGAGCTGTCGTTCTGGCGACCGGCGCGTTCGCCGGCGCGCCGGGAACGCGCGATGGCGCTGCTCGAACGTTTCCAGCTCGCCGAACACGCGCAGCGCCGGGCCGCGGAGCTGCCGGGCGGCGTGCGCAAGCTGCTCGACATCGCGATGGCGCTGACCGGCCAGCCCAAGCTGCTGCTGCTCGACGAACCGACCAGCGGCGTTTCGGTCGACGAGAAGTTCCCGATGATGGACACGATCGTCGCGGCGCTGGCCAGCGAGAACGTCACCGTGCTGTTCGTCGAGCACGACATGGAAATAGTCACGCGCTACGCCGACCGGGTCATTGCCTTCTACAGCGGTCGCGTCATCGCCGACGATCCGCCGCAGGCGGTGCTCGAGGACGCGCAGGTGCGCCGCTACGTGACAGGCAGCCTGCGGCCCCCGGGAGGCGCAGCGTGCTGAAGATCGATTCGATCGACGTGACGATCCAGTCGGTGCAGGCGCTGCGCGGCTTCTCGCTCGCGGTCGACACCGGCGCCATGGTCGGCCTGGTCGGGCGCAACGGCGCCGGCAAGACGACGCTGCTGCGCACGATCATGGGTCACCTGGCGCCGCGGTCCGGCAGCATTGCCTGGAACGGCACCGACCTGCGCGGTGTGCCGCGCCACGGCCGGGCCGGCCTGGGCATCGGCTACATGCCCGAGGATCGCGGGCTGGTGCCCGAGCTGACCGTCGAGGAAAACATCCTGGTGCCGGTCTGGGTCTCGCCCGCGCTCGAGGAGCGGGAACGGCTGGCGATGGTCTACGATGTACTTCCCGAACTGCACGAGATGCGCGAGCGGCGCGCGCTTCTGCTGTCCGGCGGTCAGCAGAAGCTCGTCGCGCTGGCGCGGGCGCTGGCCGTCGGCACGCGGCTGCTGCTGCTCGACGAGCCTTTCGAGGGCGTCGCCCCCGCCTTGTCCGAGCGCCTGTCCGAAGTCATCTTCGGCTTGCGCGGCAAGTCGCTGACGGTGCTGATCGCGCAGTCGGAACTGAACCATGCGGCGTCGATGCTCGATCGGCAGGTCGTCATCGAGCGCGGCGCCAACGCGACTGCGAAGGAGAGCATTCGATGAACTGGGCCGGAACCCAGCGGCCTGCGGTGCGGATGGAAGCGCACTACGACGATCGGGTCGTGCGTTGCTTCGTCGACCGCCCGAGGTCCTTCCACAGCCTGTTCGCGGATACGGTGGCAGCCCACGGCGAGCGCGAGGCGCTGGTCTGCGGCGGCGAGCGGATGAGCTGGCGCGGACTCGACGACCGGGTCGCGCAGGTCGCCGGCGCGCTGGCTGCGCGCGGCGTCGGCAAGGGCGACCGAGTGGCGCTGTTCCTGTCGAATCGGCCGGCCTTCGTGATCGCACTGTTTGCCGCGCAGCGGCTCGGGGCGATCGCCGTGCCGATCGGCACACGCGAGCAGCGCGCCGGGCTGGCGTGGATTCTCGGCCATTGCGCTGCGCGCGTGCTGTTTCACGACGCCGAACTGATCGATCGCGTGCCGGATCCCGGCGAACTGCCGAACCTGGAGCTGAAGATCGCGTGTGCGGCGCCTTCCGGGACCGGAGCGGAGCCAGCTCAGGCGGCTACCGCGTCCGAATCCTTCGACGCCTTCGAACAGTCCGGCGAGCGGCTGCGCACTGTCACCCAGGTCGCCGAGGAGGACACCGCCGTGATCCTCTACACCTCGGGCACGACCGGTCGTCCGAAGGGCGCGATGCTGACGCATCTGGGTATCGTGCACTCGTCGCTGCACTTCGTGCACTGCATGGGGCTCACGCACGAGGACCGTTCGCTGCTCGCGGTGCCGGCCAGCCATGTCACGGGCCTGATCGCGAACGTCAGCTCGCTGGTCGCCTGCGGCGGTGCGCTGATCATGATGCCGAGCTTCAAGGCGGCCGAGTTCATCGCATTGATGGCCGGCGAGCGGATCACGCACACGTTGATCGTGCCCGCGATGTACAGCCTCGCGCTGCTGCAGCCGGCCTTCGCCGACGCCGACCTGTCCGCCTGGCGCCTCGGCGGTTTCGGCGGCGCGCCGATGCCGGTCACGACGATAGACGCGCTCGCCGAGCGGCTGCCGGGGCTCACGCTGGTCAACGCCTACGGCGCGACCGAAACGACGTCGCCGACGACGATGATGCCGCCGGGGCTCACGCGCGACCACGCCGACTCGGTCGGTGTGCCGATGCCGTGCGTCGACGTCATCGTCGTCGACGACGTCGGCTGCGAGTTGCCGCGCGGCGAAACCGGTGAGCTGTGGATCTCCGGACCGATGGTCGTGCGCGGTTACTGGGAGGACGAAGCCGCCACTGCGCGCGAGTTCACGGCCGGCTGGTGGCATTCGGGCGACCTCGGGTCGATCGACGCCGACGGCTTCGTCCGGATCTTCGACCGCAAGAAGGACATGCTGAATCGCGGCGGCTACAAGATCTTCAGCGTCGAGGTCGAGAACCTGATCGTCGCGATGCCCGGCGTCGTCGAGGCCGCGGTCATCGGCCGGCCGTGCCCGGTGCTCGGCGAGCGCGTCCATGCCTTCGTGCACGCCGACGACCCTTCGGTGACCGTCGAATCGATTCGCAACTGGTGCTCCGAACGGCTCGCCGACTACAAGGTGCCCGAGACGGTCACGCTGTCGGCCGAACCGCTGCCGCGCAATGCCAACGGCAAGCTGCTCAAGCGGGTGCTGCGCGAAACGCTGGCGTAGCAGAACCGCTGGCCTAGTAGAACTGCTGGCGTGGTGGCGTCGCTGGTCGGCAGTGGCTGGCGCAGCGGCCGTTGGCCTGGCAGCCGCGCTATGCTTGAAGGTTCACCGACAAAAGCGCCCCATGAGCATCCACGCCCCCGACCACGTCGTCGACCCCGACAAACACGAACGCGAGCCCGTGACCCCGTGCGCCGCGGCCTCGGTGCGCTGATGGCCGAGATCGAAAAGCTCGCGCTGCTCGGCGTCGGCCTGATCGGCGGATCGCTGGCCGCCGCACTGAAGAATGCCGGCACGATCGGCGAGATTGCCGCTTTCACGCCCGGTGACGATGCGGCGGTCGCGCGCGCGCTCGGGCTGGTCGACACGGCGGCGGCCAGCGTCGAGCAGGCGGTCGACGGCGCCTCGGTCGTCGTGCTGGCCGCACCGGTTCCGACGATGCCGCAACTGTTCGCGCAGATCCGGCCGGCGCTCGCACCGACGGCCATCGTCACCGACTGCGGCAGCACGAAGCGCAGCGGCATCGACGCC
>CALLYQ010000446.1 GCA_937858875.1 uncultured Lautropia sp.
CCGCCTCGAGTGCCGTGCGGCCGTTCGCGCCGACGGCGATCCGCTGCATCGGCTTGCCCGGCAGCGACTGGAAGATCAGCGCCGGATCCGGCGCGCTCAGCAACAGCGTTTCGGTCATCCGGTCATGCAGCAGCGCCCCCACCTGCGCAAGCGCCGCCTGGTCGAAGTCACGCTTGCCGACCAGGCCGGCGAGCAGGCCGCCGCGCGCGTGCAGCGTATAGACGATCCCGCGCTCGATCCGGTGGATGTGCGACATCCCGCAGTTGTGCACGATGTCGGTCGCCTTGCTTGCCCAGGGCGAGACGGTACCGATGCGCGGCACCACCCACAGCGTCGGCGTGCGCGGATCGGTCTTCGCGGCGGCTTCCTGCGACTGACGGCCCGCAGTCTGGCTCGGATCGGATGGCAGGTGGCGGATCGCCGATTCGCTGCCGCCGAAAGCGCCGCCACGCTGTGCCGGACCGGGTGGCAGATCGGGGTCGGCAGGCGCCTCGAGCAGCGCCTGCAAGCGCGCCTGCTGGTCGCCGGTCAGCGTGGCTTCGGCCCACACGAAATGGACATGGTTCGCGTCGACGCCGGCAACGCGCGGATCGATCTGGCGAAGGCGTTCGAGCAGGCGGGCAAGGCGAAACGAGGACAGCGCCGGCTGTCCCGGAAGCGTCAGGTAGGCGGGCATGGCGGGAAGCGCGAAGGCAATCCGCGATTATACGGGGCGGGACAGGCGGGGATCGGCCCCGAGGGGGCCGACGTCCGTGCTGCGCGTTTCGAGCCAGTGGACCGGGACGGCCGCCCCCGGGGACGGCCGCCCCACTATCGGCAGACGAAACTCGCGGCCTGCTCGATATCGCTTGAACCGTCGTAGCGCGCGACCTGCGGATACGGGCACAGCGGCCGCGTACGCCCGGCAAAGCCCGAGGCCGGGTTCGCCGACGCCAGGATGCTGTCCGGCGCAACGCCCTGCTCGACCCAGTCGACGACCGCCGTCAATGCGTCGAAGCGATCGGTTGCCGGTCCGCCGCTGCAGTGGTTCATGCCCGGCACCGGGAACAGCCGCACGAAGGACCGGGCATTCGCGAGCCCGGCATTGGAGCCGCCGCTGGCTGCGACGACGCCGCCGTACCAGTTGCGCGTGTCGTTGAAGCTGAAGACCGGGTCGGCCAGACCGTGGTAGACGATCATCTTCGCGCCGCGTGCCCTGAACGCGGACAGATCGGTCGAGTTGGCGGCCATGAACTGCATCGCGGGAGTCGAGAATTCGCCGGACGTCGCCTCGATCTTCGGCGCGTCGTTGTCCATGTCGAAGTTCAGCATGTAGCCGACGAGGTCGGTCGTGATCGTCGGCGGCGTGGTGAACACGTAGGGCAGCGCCGCGGCACCGAGCGTCAGGTTGATCGCGTTGTTCACCGGCGCGTTCGGCGCAGTCTCGAGCTTCCAGGCGCGCCAGCCGCCGGCCGCGATGCCCGGATCCCAGGGCCAGTCCGAATACAGCGGCTCGTTCGCCGAATTGCGCGGACCGGCCATCACCCTCTGCAGCGCCTGCACCTGTGAAACGGCCAGGCAGCCGGGCTGCTTGGTGATCAGGCATTGCAAGGCCGGCAGCCGGACTGCAGGGTCGTAGTTGCAGGGCGCGAAGTCGCCGACGATGCCGTCCTCGACGCCGTCGAGCTTGTCGCAGACGGCGAGGATGTCGTCGGCAACCAGTTGCAGGTCGGAAGGGGAGAATCCGAAGCGGATCAGCGGATGGCCTTGCGGGTCGACCTGCGAAGCATCGATCGCCCGCGCCGCCGACGCGAACTGCTGCGAATCCCAGGCTTCGGCGATGCCGGCCCGCGGTAGGTTGAAGCCCGGATTGCCGGCGACGATCCCGTCGAAGTGCTCGGGGAAACGCTGCGAGGCCATCATCGCCTGGCGTCCGCCGTTCGAGCAGCCGACGAAATACGAGTATTCGGGCGGCCTGTCGTAGAAGGTCTCGAGCAAGCCCTTCGCCTGCCGGGTGACCGCGTCGAGCGCGTTGTAGCCATAGTCGAGCCGCGCCTGCGGATCGAGCCCGAAGGTCGCCGAGCCACCTCGGTCGGGATCGTTGTTCACGGCGTTGTCGTGACCGGCGTCGGTCGAGACGACCGCGAAGCCGCGAGCCAGCGCGCTGCGTTCGCCGGCCATCGTGGCGCCCGTTGCCGCACCCAGGTTGCCGTCGGTGCCCCCACCGCCCTCGAAGTAGAAGCGACCGTTCCAGCTCGCGTCGGCCGGCAGCCGCAAGCGCATCCGCGTCGCGTAAGTCTGTCCGTTCGCGCCGGCGCGCTCGCCGAAGCGGGCGACGAGGTGACAGTGCTCGGGGGCCTCGGCCTTTGCCGCGACGACCTCTGACGTGAGCAGGCTCATGTCT
>CALLYQ010000447.1 GCA_937858875.1 uncultured Lautropia sp.
ACCAGCACGGTGGCCGGCGGCATGGCCCGTTCGCGCAGGCGCTCGACCAGCGCGTCGATGTCGTCGAAATGCTCGGCGGTGGGGCCGCAGGCGGCCGCCGTCTCTCGCGTGGCCGGCCCGAGTGCGAGCACCGCCACGCCCTGCTCGCGCGCGTAGTCGCCGATCTCGCGATGAAAGCGCGGGCCCTGGTCGCCGACCTCGCCCATGTCGCCGAGCACCAGCAGGCGCGGGGCCGACAGCGCGGCCAGCACGTCGATCGCCGCGCGCACCGAATCCGGGTTCGCGTTGTAGCTGTCGTCGATCAGCGTCGCGCCCGAGGCTGCACGCAGCCGCACCAGCCGCCCGGCCGCCGGCCGGAAACGTGCAAGGCCACGGGCGATCGTCGGCGCGTCGATGCCGGCTGCGAGCGCGCAGGCCGCGGCCGCCAGGGCGTTGCGCACGTTGTGCGCGCCGTCGATCGCCAGATGCACACGGACCGGCTGGCCGCCGATCGACATCGTGAAGTCCGCCGGTTCCGCGCCTGCATCGGCCGAAACCGCGAAGCGCGACTGGGCGGTCGCTGCGTCACCGCCCGAGCTTTCGTGCGCTCCGTCGTTCGCCACGCCGATCAGCCCGAACTCGAGGCAGCGCCTGTCGCCGGCCAGTTCGCGCCAGATCGGCGCGTGCGGATCGTCGCCGGGGTACACGGCCACGCCGTCGTCGGGCAGCGACGCGATCGCCGCGCCGTTCTCGCGCGCCGTCGCCTCGACGCTGTGCATGAATTCCTGGTGCTCGCGCTGCGCGTTGTTGACCAGCGCGATCGTCGGCGCCGCGATCCGGGCCAGCCAGGCGATCTCGCCCGGATGGTTCATGCCGAGCTCGACGACGGCGGCGCGGTGCGCGGCACCGAGCCGGAACAGCGTCAGCGGCACGCCGACGTCGTTGTTCAGGTTGCCGCGCGTGGCCAGCCAGGCCGACGCGTCGAAGGCTTCGGCGAAGATCGCCGCGATCATCTCCTTGACGGTCGTCTTGCCGTTGCTGCCGGTCACCGCGACCAGCGGCAGCGCAAAGCGGCGACGCCATCCGGCGGCCAACTCGCCGAGCGCACGCCGCGCATCCGGCACCCACAACGCAGGCAGCGGGATGCCGGCGCGCCATTGTTCGAACAGCACGGCGCCCGCGCCGCGTGCCCGCGCCTCGGCGAGGAAGCCGTGTGCGTCGAAGCGATCGCCGCGCAGCGCAACGAAGAGCTGGCCCGGCGCGATCGCACGCGTGTCGGTGCTCACGCCGGTCAGTGCGGTGGCGGGTTCGCCGAGCAGGCGTCCGGCCGACAGCCAGGCCAGCGCCTGGCGCAGCTCAAACATCGCCGCTCCCTTCGACGCGATCGCCCGGCCCGGACGGGTACAGCTCGTCGAGCAGCTCGCGCACGGTCTCGACGTCGGAATACTTGTGTCGAACGCCGGCGATCTCCTGGTAGTCCTCGTGCCCCTTGCCGGCAATCAGCACGACGTCGCCGGTCGACGCCGCTTCGAGCGTGCGCCGGATCGCCTCGCGGCGATCGAGTTCGGTCAGCCAGGGTTCGCGGGTCAGCCCGGAGCGGATGTCGGAAACGATCCGGAACGGCGTTTCGCTGCGCGGGTTGTCGCTGGTGACGACGACGCGGTCGGCGTGGCGCTCGGCGACCGCCCCCATCAGCGGCCGCTTGCCCGGGTCGCGATCGCCGCCGGCGCCGAACACGCACCACAGGTAGCCGCCGCGCGCACCGGATACCGCGCGCAGCGCGTGCAGCACCTTCATCAGCGCGTCGGGCGAGTGCGCATAGTCGACGACGACCAGCGGCGAATCGCCCTGCCCGAGGCGCTGCATGCGCCCCGGAATCGGCCGCAGCGCCTCGAGGCGCTGCATCGCCTCGTCGAATGCCATGCCGAGCGTGAGCCAGACGGCGGCGACGGCGGTCGCGTTGACGACGTTGAAGCGACCGAGCACCGACAGCGAGATCTGCGCTCGTCCGAAGTCGCCGCCGATCGAGACGTCCATCGTCTGCGGCCGGTCGGCGATCTGCCAGGCCGAGATCTTCTTGCGCGCGCGCCAGCCGTGCTCGCCGGGCAACTGGCCGAAGGCGACGGTCGCCGCGCCGTCGACGACCGAGTCGAGCACCGCCGGCGCGACCGGATCGTCGCCGTTGATGATCGCCGTACGCAGCCCGGGCCAGCCGAACAGCCGCAGCTTGGCGGCCAGGTAGGACTGCTCGTCACCGTGGAAGTCGAGGTGGTCGCGCGAGAAGTTCGTGAAGACCGCGATCTCGACTCGCAGGCCGTCGAGTCGGCCCTGGACGATGCCGATCGACGAGGCCTCGATCGCGACGACCTCGACCTCGGCAGCGACGAAGCGCGCCAGCATCCGCTGCAGCGAAATCGCATCGGGGGTCGTCAGCCCGAAGGATTCGAGCAGCACGGCCGAGGTCCCGGCCGAGACGATGCCGCTGCCCAGCGTGCCGATGACGGCGGCCTTGCGCCCGCTCTCGGCCAGCCCGCGCGCGATCCACTGCGTGCAGCTGGTCTTGCCGTTGGTGCCGGTGACGGCAACGACGCGCAGCCGGCTCGACGGATCGCCGTACCAGGCCGCGGCCAGCCGCCCGGCGAAACCGGCCAGGCCGTAGACCTCGCGATGCGGCACCGACGGCGCCGGCCTGTCGGTGCCGGCTTCGTAGACGACGGCCGCCGCGCCGGCGGCGATCGCCTGATCGATGAAGTCGCGGCCGTCGACGCTGTGTCCCGGCAGCGCGACGAACACGTCGCCGGGCTTGAGCGCACGGCTGTCGGCGACCAGGTCGGCGCCGGCGGCGACGGTCTCGCGCAACCAGTCGGTCAGCGAGTCGATCATCCGCGCGATCGCGTCTTCGGCGGCCTGGCTCACATGCTCTCCTCGACGGCGTCGGCCGGCAGGATCACTTGCGCCAGCGGCGCATCCGGCGGAATGCGCAGCGCACGCAGCGAGTCGCCGGTGATGCGCGCGAAGATCGGCGCCGCGACGACGCCACCGTAGTACTTGCCGGCCGACGGCTCGTCGAGCATCACGGCGACGATGACGCGAGGATCGGAGACCGGCGCGAAGCCGACGAAGGACGAGATGTACTTGCGCACATAGCGGCCGTTTTCCTGCTTGTGGGCGGTGCCGGTCTTGCCGGCGACCCGGTAGCCGGCGATCTGCGCGCGCGGCGCGGTGCCACCGGGGCCGGCGGCCAGTTCGAGCATGTGCCGGACGGCGCGGGCCGTCTCGGGACTGATCACCTCGACGCCGTCGACGGCACCGCCGTCGACGCGGAACATCGACAGCGGCACCAGTTCGCCGTCGCGCGCGAAGACCGAGTAGGCGCGCGCGAGCTGCAGCAGCGAGACCGACATGCCGTGCCCGTAGGACATCGTCACCTGTTCGATCGGCTTCCAGTTGCGGTAGGGCCGCACGCGGCCGGCGACGGCGCCGGGGAAGCCGATCCGCGGCGCCTGGCCGAAGCCCAGCCGCGTATAGAACTCCCACATCTGCTGCGCCTGCATCTCGAGCGCCATCTTCGCGGTGCCGACGTTCGACGACTTCTGGATGACCTCGGCGACGGTCAGCTCGCCGTGGCGGCGTGAATCGCCGATCGTGCGCCCGCCGATCGTCAGCCGGCCCGGATCGGTCTGGATCGTCGTATCCGGACGCATCAGCCCCAGCTCGAGCGCCAGCGCCGCAGTGAAGGGCTTCATCGTCGAACCGGGCTCGAAGGTGTCGGTCAGCACGCGATTGCGCAGTTGCGCTCCGGACAGCTTCTCGCGGAGGTTCGGATCGAAGGTCGGCCAGTTGGCCAGCGCCAGGATCTCACCGCTGCGCACGTCGATGACGACGGCGGCACCAGCGCGCGCGCGATGCTCGTCGACGGCCTCGCGCACTGCGTTGAAGGCCAGATACTGGACCTTCGAATCGATCGACAGCGCGAGGTCGCTGCCGTTGTGCGGCTCGCGCGTCGCACCGACGTCTTCGACGACGCGACCCAGGCGATCGCGGATCACGCGGCGGCTTCCGGCCTGACCGGAGAGCACCGCATTCTTCGCGAGTTCGACGCCCTCCTGGCCCACGTCTTCGACGTTCGTGAAGCCGATGACGTGCGCGATCGTCTCGCCTTCCGGATAGTGGCGCTTGTACTCGCGCTGCTGGTGCACGCCGGCGATGTCCAGCCTCGCCACCTGCTCGGCAACGTCGGGCTCGACCTGGCGCTTCAGGTAGACGAAGCTGCGGTCGTTGTCGGCGAGCCTGCGGCTCAGCTCGCTCTCACGCATGCTCAGCAGCCTGGCCAGCCGGGCCAGCTGCTCGGGCGTCGCATCGACCTGCTCGGGCGCCGCCCAGACCGCGCGCGCCGGCAGGCTCGAGGCCAGCACGACGCCGTTGCGATCGAAGATCTTGCCGCGCGAGGCCGGCAGCTCGATCGTGCGCGCATAGCGCACCTCGCCCTGCCGTTGCAGGAAGTCCTGCGAGAAGACCTGCAGCCAGACCGCGCGCGCGGCCAGCGCCACGAACCCGAGCGCCACGCAAAGCATCAGCAGCTGCGAGCGGTAGGCGGGCAGGCTGACCTTGAGCAGCGGGTTCGAGACGAACGGCACGTTGCGATTGCGCCCGCGCTTCATCGGCGATTCTCCGCGCGAGCACGCCCGCCGGGGGCGGCCGGCCTCGCCGGACGCCCGTGAACCGCAGGACGCACGCCGCCGGGCTTGCCGCTCTCGGCCGCTTCGCGCCAGGGCTGGCTCAGGCTGACCTGACGGGTCACCGGATCGATGCTCAAGTGCAGCGTGCGCTCGGCCGACGCCGACTGCATCGTCAGCTCGCGGCGTGCGCGCGCGTCGATGCGGGCCGATTTCGCCAGTTCGGTCTGCTCGACCTGCAGCTGGTTCCAGCGCACCTCGTGCGCGGCCGCGTGTGCCTGCGCGCGCTCGACGTCGATGAAGACCTTGCGTGCGCGATGTTGCGAGGTGACCAGCCCGAGCGCGCAGAGCACCAGCAGGCCGGCCAGCAGCACGTTGACCCGGGTCAGCATTGCGGCGCCTCCCCGATCCGCTCGGCCACGCGCAGCACTGCGGAACGGGCGCGCGGATTCGCGGCGATCTCGGCCGCACCGGGCAGCACGCGCGCGAGCGGGCGCAGGCGCGGAGCGCGCAGCGGCCGGGGCACCCCGGTCACCGGGTCGCGCGGCGCGTCACGTCCCGACTCGCGAGCGATGAACTGCTTGACCATGCGGTCCTCGAGGGAGTGGAAGCTGATGACTGCGAGGCGCCCGCCCGGCGCCAGGCAATCGGCGGCGCGATCCAGGACTAGCGCGAGCTCCTCGAGCTCCTGATTGACGTGAATCCGTAGAGCCTGAAAGGTGCGGGTGGCCGGGTCCTTGCCCACCTCCGGCCGCCTCTGCCGGCGCCGGACGACACCAGCCACGAGCGCGGCAAGCTCTCCGGTCGTCCGGAGTGCGGCGTCCCCGGCGTCCCGGCGGCGAGCAACAATCGCCTGTGCAATCGGAACAGCAAACCGTTCTTCCCCATAGTCCTTCACCACCCTTGCGATGTCCTGCTCGGACGCTTCGAGGAGCCATTGCCTCGCCGACATGCCGCGCGTAGGGTCCATGCGCATGTCGAGCGGGCCATCGGCACGAAAACTGAATCCGCGTGCGGCGTCGTCGAGCTGCGGCGACGAGACGCCGAGGTCGAGCAGCACGCCGTCGACGGGAACGAGACCGCTTGCAGCCGCGACGTCGGCGAGTTCCGAGAAACGGGCGTGCGCGATCGCGAAGCGCGGATCGGTCCAGCCGCGCCCCACGGCGACGGCCTGCGGGTCGCGGTCGAGCGCGAGCAGCCGGCCCTGCGGCCCCAAGGCCTGCAGGATCGCGGCGCTGTGCCCGCCGCGTCCGAAGGTCGCATCGACGTACCGGCCGTCATTGCGGATCGCGAGCGCACGCAGGCAGGCATCGAGCAGGACCGGGGAGTGTCCGGTGTCCGGTGCTCGGAGGTCGCGCGGGCCATCACCGTGCGCCACCACGGGTCAGAACTTGAAGTTCGCGATGACATCGGGCATTCCCGCCTCGATCGCGGCCTGCTCCTGGGCCGCCAGCGTTCCGGCGTCCCAGACCTCGAGATGGTCGCCCATGCCCAGCAGCATCACTTCCTTGTCGAGCGAGGCCGCCTTGCGCAGTTCGGGGGAGACCAGGATGCGGCCGGTGCCGTCCATCTCGACGTCGCAGGCGCTGCCCAGGAAGAAGCGCGTCCATGCGCGCGCGGCCATCGGCAACCCGGCGAGCTGCGCGCGGAACACCTCCCAGACCGGGCGCGGATACAGCAGCAGGCAGCCCTCGGGACTGCGGGTAAGCGTCAGGTTTCCCTGGCACTGCTCGTTCAGCGCGTCGCGATGCCGGCTCGGAACGGTCATCCGCCCCTTTGCATCGAGCTTCAGTGCTGAACTGCCTTGAAACATTCGCTTCCAACTCGGCCACTTGCCAGGGCTTGCGCCCACCGAACCGGTTGAGCGCCCCACTAATCTGCACAAATCTGCACAAGCCGCCACTGTACGGAAAAGGTCTTTGCCACGCAAGCCGGCGCGAGCAATTTCTCCATAGGGGACAAAGACTTAGCGCGCTTTGCTCACAAAATCCCCCGTAAAGGAAATTTTGCAAATTTATTAAAGGCTTATGCGCCGTCTTGAAAGGACTTGATGAAGAGGGGAGCGGATCTGTAGGCCGGATTCTGTTCGCCGGATGGACCGGCGCGACGACCATTCGTCTGGGCGGCCGGTTACCCGGCCGCTCGAGCCATCTACCCGCACGCTCGGACGGGCCGTCCTGTGGCGCCAACGGCGCCGCGCGTGCCTATTCGATGTTGCTCCGGGTGGGGTTTGGCGTGCCGGCCGTGTCGCCACGGCCGCGGTGAGCTCTTACCTCACCATTTCACCCTTGCCGGCGGCGCCGGGATCCGGCAGCCGCTTGGGCGGTATGCTTTCTGTTCCACTTTCCGTCGCCCTGGGCCTTGCGGCTTGCTGCGCCTGGCCGTTAGCCAGCATCCTGCCCTGTGGAGTCCGGACCTTCCTCCGGCCGCGGCGAGGCCGCGACCCGCGGTCGTCCGACCCGCTCCCGGCGTCGATTGTACCGGGCTGGATATGCGCAGCCGGCAGAGACCGTGCGATGAAGGACCGCCGGCAGGCGGCGGCGCAGAGTGCGCCGACTCCTTGCCGTCAACCCGCAGCGGCGGTGATGCGCACGGCGTCGGGATTGTCGGAGACGTAGGCGCGCACGATCGACTCGAAGTCGGCGTCGGCGCGAAAGCCCATTGCGCGGGCCCGGGCCGTATCGAAGCGCGCAGCCCAGGTCCGGACCAGCTTCAGCACCTGTTCGTCGGGCTCGTGGCGCACGAGGGCGACCGCCGGCGCTCCGCCCACCTGGCGCAGCGCTTCGAGCTCCTGCTCCATGCTGACGACGAGCCCGGGCAGGTTGACCGAGCGGTTCCAGCCCCAGTCGCTGGCCGGCAGTTCGAGCGCATGCAGGAACATGCCGACGACCGCGCGCGGAGAAGCGACCCACATCTCGGTCGACGGGTCGACCGGCAGGATAGCCTCGACGCCGGCCAGCGGCTCGCGGATGATCCCCGAGGCGAAGCCGGACGCTGCACCGTTGGGCAGCCCGGGCCGCACGACGACCGTCGGCACCCGCACGCTGCGGCCGTCGATGTAGCCCTTGCGGCTGAAGTCCTGGACCAGCTGCTCGCCGATCAGCTTCTGCACGCCGTAGGAGCCCTGCGGCGTCGGCGTCGTCGAATCGTCGACGGTACCGGGAAGGTCGCCACCGAAGACTGCGATCGAACTCGAAAACAGCAGCCGCGGCCGGTGGCCGACCGAGCGGCAGGTCTCGAGCAGCAGCCGGGTGCCGTCGAGGTTGACCCGCATGCCGAGATCGAAATCGGCCTCGGCCGTGCCGCTGACCACCGCGGCGAGGTGGACGATCGCCGCGGTATCGCGATCCACGAGCCGCTGCACGACCGCCGCATCGGCAATGTCGCCGGCGACGTTCTCGACGCGCGGATCCTGCAGTACGCCCAGGCTGCGGTCGAAGCAGACGATCCGATCCATCGGAAGCTCGCCGTCGGCGAGCCGCAGCTTGCCGCGCTCGAGCAAGGCACGGATCAGTTGCTGACCGAGAAAGCCGGCGCCGCCGGGCACCAGAATCTTCATTCGCGCGATCTCCTCTGCCGGCGTTGCC
>CALLYQ010000448.1 GCA_937858875.1 uncultured Lautropia sp.
ATCGCGAGCTCGCCGACGACAGGCGCGGCCGTCGGCGGCGCTGACGAGGGGGCTCGAGGGGGCGCTCGAGCCCCGGTGCGCGTCAGCGCTCGAAGCTCATCGGGCGCGTCAGCGCTTCAGGATGTTCTTCCAGCCGTCGTCCCATTCGGCGCGATTCGCGAGTTCGACCGCCTTCGCGTAGCGGTAGAAGGTCACTTCGAAGTACGCGAGCGCGATGACGAAGCCGGCCCAGCCATCGAGAATGCCGGCCTTGAACACGTAGTGGCGCAGGAAGGCCCAGGTGCCATGCCCGAGCGCCTTGCCGAAGCTCGAACCTGCCTGGCGCGGCTTGCTCGCGCCAAGCGACGAGTAGCGGTTCATCTTCGCGATGACTTCGGCCAGGTCCTTGTACGGCAGTTGCCAGATCGCCTGTCGCAAGCGCCCGACCGGGGCGCCGGGTTCGATCATTTCGTAGCCCTCGTGGACCGGGCTGTCCTCGTATTTCATCGCGTCGCGGCGGAACAGCTGAGGCTGGCGAAAGTTCGGATACCAGCCCGAATGCCTGATCTCGCGGCCCAGGAAGTAATTGCGGCGCGGCACGTTGTAGGCACCGTAGGCCGGCTGGGGCTCGGCGAGGATCGCGCGGATCTCGTCGCGAACGGCGACGGTGCAGCGCTCGTCGGAATCGAGACTGAAGATCCAGTCGTGCGAGCAGGCGCGGATCGCTTCGTTGCGCAGCGCGCCGAAGCCTTTGAACTCGATTTGCACGACCCGCGCACCCATCGACTCGGCGATGTGTGCCGTGTCGTCGGTACTGTACGAATCGGCGACGATCACCTCGTCGGCCCAGCGCACGCTGTCGATCGCGTCGGCGACCTTGTCGGCTTCGTTGTAAGCGATGATGTAGACGGATAGCTTGCGCACGGGATGACCCTGTCCGGAGGCGTTGGTGGATGTCCTGCTCGTCGAGCCGGTACGATGGTACCGGTCGGGCGCAGCGGATGCTGCGCCGCATCGCCCCACCGAACGCAAGGAGAGACCCGATGAGCACCGTCCACGCCGATTCCGCGGCCGATCGCTACCCGCTGCCCGAGATCACCGGGCTGCCCGAAGACCTCCGCGACAAGATTCTGGAAGTCCAGCAGAAGGCCGGTTTCGTGCCGAACGTGTTTCTGAAGCTCGCCCGCCGGCCCGACGAGTTCCGCGCGTTCTTCGCCTATCACGACGCGCTGATGCTGCGCGAGAACAAGCTGTCGAAGGCCGAGAAGGAGATGATCGTCGTCGCCACCAGTGGCGCGAACCAGTGCCTGTATTGCGTGGTCGCGCACGGCGCGATCCTGCGCATCTACGCGAAGAATCCGCGGATCGCCGACCAGCTCGCCACCAACTGGCGCAAGGCCGAACTGGCGCCGCGCCAGGCAGCGATGATCGAGTTCGCGATGAAGGTGGCCACCGATTCGGCCAGCATCGTGGCCGCCGATTTCGAGGTGCTGGCTGCGCACGGCTTCGACAACGAAGACGCCTGGGACATCGCGGCGATCGCTGCCTTCTTCGCGCTGTCGAACCGGATGGCGAACGTCTCGAGCATGATGCCGAACGAGGAGTTCTACCTGATGGGGCGCGTGCCGAAGGGGTGAGTCACCGCCGGCATCCGGCGTCGGCCGAGGAGCGGATCCCGACCGTCGGGCCCGCTTGTGCTCAGCAGCTGGGTACGGCAATAATGGTTGTTGAAAACTTCAACAACCATACTCCAGTGGCCACCGTAAATTTCAGCGTCCCCGACGACTTGAAGGAAGCGTTCAACGCAGCGTTCGAGGGACAGAACAAGAGCGCAATCATTGCGCAGCTGATGCGGGAGGCGATCGAGCGCGCCGAACGCAGAAGAGTTCACGTAGACGCGATCGATCGCATTCTCGAGCGCCGCCGCCGCGCGCCCGCGCTCTCCGAGGAGAACTTCCGGATTGCCCGCGAAACGGGGCGCGAATGAACTGCGTCGTCGACGCCAGCGTGGCGGTCAAGTGGTTCGTCGATGGGCGATGGGCGCTTGCGGAGACCGATGTCGATCGTGCCGTCGAACTGCTGCTGGCGAGTCGGCGCGGCGATCTCGGCTTCGTGCAGCCGCCGCACTTCATGGCCGAGGTTGCGGCGGTGCTCGCCCGAAACAAGCCGCGCCAGGTGATCGAAGACCTGCGCGACCTGATGAACCTCGAAATGACCTGCGTGGATACTGCGGCCTGCTACTCACGTGCGGTCGAGCTCGCGATAGCGCTGGATCACCATGTCTTCGACACGCTCTACCATGCGGTCGCGCTCGAGAGCGAGGGCGCGGTGCTTGTTACGGCCGACCGCAGATACTTCGACAAGGCCGCGCGCCTCGGGGCGATCGCCTGGCTGCCTGCATTCACGATCGACCGGCAGTGAGCCGGTTATCATCGCCGCATCCGGCAAGCGCCCGCCCGGGCGCCGCGTGACCCTCTCGCAGACAGACGGAGAATCGAATGGATCCGGTGCTTACCGACGATACCCGCACCCAGGAAGCGAAGAAGCTCGCCACGATCTGCTACGCGCTGTACGCGGTGTCCTGCATCATCGGCATCACCGCGATCGGCGCGATCATCATCAACTACCTGAAGCGCGACGACGTCGCCGGCACCTGGGTCTCCAGCCACTTCGAGTGGCAGATCAAGACCTTCTGGTACACGATCGCCGGCCTCGTCGTCGGCTGGATCCTGATGTTCATCCTGATCGGCTTTCCGATCCTGCTCGCGGTCGGCATCTGGGCGATCTACCGGGTCGTCAAGGGCTGGCTGGCGCTGTACGACGGCAAGCCGGTCGACGCATCGCGGCTGTTCTGACTCGTATTCCGAACGCCTGCGGGCACGGTCGGCGGGGCCGCGAGAGCCCTGACCACAAAGCGGTCCTCGCGAAAGCCGCTTCGCTGACTTCCTCCTCTTCCCTGTAGCGCTGCGAAGCCGGCTTCGCAGCCGGGCAGGCGCTTTCGTCGTGCAGGCAGCGCATCGCCGGCCTGGCACGGCCCATGCGTGTCGACTCCTCGCAAGGGGCCGCAAGGCCTGCGAACCGACGGAGCCCGCTGATGAACCGCATGCTGCTCGGCTACAGCCCCGACTTCGACGTCTACGACGAAGTGCCGGCCGCCAGGCCCAGCGTCGTTCCGGTGCGGGCGGCCACGACCGGCCTGGTCTTCGACACGGCGACGACGATGACGTTC
>CALLYQ010000449.1 GCA_937858875.1 uncultured Lautropia sp.
GCCGGCGTCGAGCGCGTGCTGCGCCGCCTCCTCGAGCAGATCCATCGCCGCCAGTTCGGCGCGAAGACGCTGGCGACCACCGCCAGGCACGCACTGATGCGCAGGTTCTTCGAACTGGTCGCCGCGCGGATTCGCGAGCTCTACGATCGGGCGGCGAGCGACGCGCGCACATGGCATCGTGCGCTGATGTCGCCGATCGAATCGCAGGTTCGCGAGCACCAGGCGCAGCTGCACCGTCGCGCCGATGCGCTGCGCCGGGTCCTCGAGGCCGGCGACGAACTCGAATCGCGTATCGCCGAGGTCGAGGCGCGGCGCGGGCTCGTCGAGCAGGAAGCTGCTGCCGTCGAAGCCGCCGCAGAGGCGATACGGAGGCTCTGCGAGCCGGTATCGGCAGAGCTCGGCGAGCGCAGCGCCGAGACCGGGCCGATGCCCATGCCAGCCGTCGAAGTGCGTACGCAGCCGCTCGGCGGCGTGCCGTCCAGCTCGCGGTGAGCGCTTTCGCCGGACGGATCGTCGACTGGCAGGCGCGTCACGGACGCCACGACCTGCCCTGGCAGGGCACGCGCGATCCGTACCGGATCTGGCTGTCCGAGGTCATGCTGCAGCAGACGCAGGTCGGCACGGTGATCCCGTATTACCGCCGATTCGTCGAGGTGTTTCCCGACGTGACGGCGCTGGCGGCGGCGCCGGTCGACGAAGTGATGCGGCTCTGGAGCGGGCTCGGCTACTACAGCCGCGCGCGCAATCTGCACCGGTGCGCGCAGCAGGTCGTTTCTGTGCACGGCGGCGCCTTTCCGACCGATCCGCAGGTGCTGGCTGGCCTGCCTGGCATCGGCCGTTCGACGGCTGCAGCGATCGCCGTGTTCTCGCGCGGCGTACGTGCGGCGATTCTCGACGGCAACGTCCGGCGCGTGCTGTGCCGGGTCTTCGGCGTCGAAGGCTGGCCGGGGCAGGCGATCGTCGAGCGAAGGCTGTGGGCGCTGGCCGAGCAAGAGTTGCCGGCCACCGGCATCGAGGCTTACACGCAGGGGATGATGGATCTCGGCGCCACGGTCTGCACGCGTCACCGGCCGGCCTGCGATCGCTGCCCGGTGGCCTTGCTGTGCGTGGCCCGGCGCCACGGCAGCCAGGCGCGGCTGCCGTCGCCCAGGCCGCCGCGCGCGACGCCGGTGCGCAGTTGCCGGATGTTCGCGATCCGCCGCGGCGACGAATGGCTGCTCGAGAAGCGACCGCCGACCGGAATCTGGGGCGGCTTGTGGAGCCTGCCGCAGGGCGAGCTTCGCGACGAGAACGAAGGCGGCCGGGTCGGGCTCGTCGGCGCCGGTGAGGTCGGCCTCGATGTCGCCGGCAGCGACCCGGCCTCCGAGAGCCTCGCCGGCGACGCTCTCCGGGTTGGCGCCGCGCACGGCCTCGAGCTCGGGCCGCCACGTGCACTCGCTCCCTTCGTCCATGCGTTCACGCATTTCCGCCTGCGCATCGAGCCGGTGCTCTGCGAAGTTGCCGGCGCGTCGGCCGTCGCGGCGCCGGGCGCGATCTGGCTGCCCGCCGACGAAGTCGGCGACGCCGCGCTGCCGCAACCGATCAAACGCTTGCTGCAATCACCGGAGATCCTGCGCGCTGTACAGGCTCAGATGATCTGATGCTGCTGCAGGTACTGATGGATGACCTGCAGCCGCGCGAGCGGATCGTCGAGCTCCATCAGCTTCTGGCGGGCCTTCGACGAAATCGGCAGGAACTCGCAGAGCCGGTTGCCGATCCAGGCGGCAGAGCCGTAGTCGTATGGCTCGGCGATCATTCGCTTGATCGCATCGGGCTCGCGCTCGACCAGGTCGTCGACGAGCCTGCGCACGAGCGTGGCGCAGCTGTCGAATTCTGGCGGCACGGCGATTTCCGGGTCGTCGTCGATCGGCTCGGCGTCCACCCGAACGAGGCCGTCGGGCTGCACGCGCCGCGAACTCACGCGAAAGCGCTGCCCGCCGATCGCGCGCAGATGCAGCAGGCCGAGCTGCTGCATGTCCCAGTCGGCGATGCGCGCCGTGCAGCCGACCGCCTCGTGGCGCGCCGCCTCGCCCACTTCCCGGCCCTCGACGATCAGGCAGACGCCGAAGGGCTTGTCCTTGGCCAGGCAGTCGCGTGCCATGTCCATGTAGCGCGCCTCGAAGACTCTCAGCGGCAGCACGCCGCCGGGAAACAGCACCGTGTTCAGCGCGAAGACCGGCAGGTCGTGGAACACCGCGAGATCGGTATCCTGGTTCATGTTCTCAGGCGCGGCCGGCTCAGGCGCGGCCTGCCTGGCGGTTGGCCAGCGATCGGTGCCGCACCAGCACGTGTTCGAAACGCTTGAACTCGCGCGCCAGCTCCTCGACCACGTAGACCGAACGGTGCTGGCCGCCGGTGCAGCCGATCGCGACGGTCAGGTAGCTGCGGTTCTCCTGCAGATAGTGCGGCAACCAGGTGTGCAGGAAGTCGCTGATGTGCTCGATCATCCGCCGCACCGACGGGATCGCGCGCAGGTAGTCGGCGACCGGCGCATCGAGGCCGGTCATCGGTCGCAGCTCGGGCGTGTAGTACGGATTGGGCAGGCAGCGTACGTCGAAGACGAGGTCGGCATCCAGCGGCACGCCGTGCTTGAACGCGAAGGACTCGAACAGCAGCGTCAACGGCGCCCGCTCGGTGCCGACGACGTCGCGCACCCAGCTGCGCAGCACGTTCGGATGCAGGTCGCTGGTGTCCAGCGAGACGCCGAGGTCCTCGATCGCCGACATCAGCTCGCGCTCCTGCTCGATCGCCTCGAGCAGCGTCGGAGCCGGGCTACCCGCGGCAACGCGCAGCGACAACGGATGTCGCCTGCGGGTCTCCGAATAGCGCTGCACCAGCGTCTCGGTGCGCGCGTTCAGGAAGATGATCTTGACGAGGTGGCCTTCGCGGGCGATGTCGCCGATCGTCTCGCGAAGGCCGAGGATCGATTCGCCGCTGCGCGCGTCGATCGACACGGCGACCTTCGTGTGGCCGGCCTTGGCCAGTGAGCCGATGACGTCGCCGAGGAAGCGCACCGGCAGGTTGTCGATACAGAAATAGCCGTCGTCTTCGAGGACGTTGATGGCGATGGACTTGCCGGAACCGGAGATGCCTGTGATCAGGACGACGCGCATGCCGCGATGTTACGCGGAAACCACTGCGCGGCTGACCGTCGTCGTCAGTCCTGCGCGTCGATCATCGCGCGCTGACGCGCGATGAAGTCGGCGGTCGTGTCGAAGCCGCGCAGCTCGAGCACCGCGCTTCGCACGGCCGCTTCGGTGAGCACGGCCAGGTTGCGTCCGGCGGCCACCGGAATCACGACCGCACGGATCGGGAGTCCGAGGACATCCTGGGTGACCGCCTTCAGCGGCATGCGCTGGTGCTCGTCGTCGAGGTTGCTGCCTCGGATCAGGTTGACGATCAGGCTCAGCTTCATCTTCCGGCGTACCGCCGTTTCGCCGAAGATCGTCCGGATGTCGAGCAGCCCGAGACCGCGCACTTCGAGCAGGTTCTGCAGCAGCGGCGGGCAGCGCCCTTCGATCGCGTGCGGCGCGATCCGGCTCAGCTCGACGACGTCGTCGGCGACGAGGCCATGGCCGCGGCTGATCAGTTCGAGCGCCAGCTCGCTCTTGCCCAGGCCGGAAGCGCCGGTGATCAGCACGCCCATGCCGAGCACGTCCATCAGCACGCCGTGCATCGAAGTGATCTGCGCGGTCGCCTTGGCCAGCGACAGCCGGATCGTCTCGATCACGCGCGCCGCCGGCAGCGCCGACGAGATCAGCGGCAGGTTTTCACGCTCGGCACGCTGTTTCATCGAGGCCGGCGCCTCGAGGCCGTCGGCGACGATGATGGCCGGCGGCTCGCCGGCCATCAGGTCGTCGAGGATGCCGCTGCAGCGGCTC
>CALLYQ010000450.1 GCA_937858875.1 uncultured Lautropia sp.
CTGCCAGCCGTATTCGGCCAGCATTCGATTGCCGATGAAGCCGTCGCAGACGCCCGAAACGACCGGCACCTTGTTGATCCGGCGCGCGACGGCCATCGCCGTGATCAGCACCTCGTCGGACACGCTGGCGGTGCGGACGATTTCGAGCAGCCGCATCACGTTGGCCGGGCTGAAGAAGTGCAGCCCGAGAACGTTGGCCGGACGCGAAGTGACCGCCGCGAGTTGGTCGACGTCGAGCGTCGAGGTATTCGTGGCCAGGATGGCGTCGGGTTTCAGGATCCGGTCGAGACGCTCGAAGATCGCCTTCTTGACGTCCATGTCCTCGTACGCCGCCTCGATCACGAGATCGCAGTCGGCGAGCGCTTCGAGCGCGGGTGCCGGCGAAAGCAGCGCCATCGCCTGTTCGACCTGCGCGGCGCTCAGCTTGCCCTTGCGGGCGCTCGCTTCGTAGTTGCGGCGGATCGTCGCCGTGCCGCGATCGATCGACGCCTGGTCGCGATCGTTGAGCAATACCGGTATGCCGGCGCTCAGGAAGTTGGCGGCGATGCCGCTGCCCATCAGGCCGGCACCGACGACACCGACCTTGCCGATGGTTCGCGGCGCGAGCACGGCATCGACGCCCGGCAGCTTGGCGGCCGCCCGCTCTGAGAAGAACGCGTGCCTCAGCGCCTTCGACACCGGCGTGTTCATCAGCTCGACGAAGAAGCGACGTTCGAGCGCCAGCGCTTCGTCGAACGGCAGCTTGACCGCGGCGACCAGCGCCTCGACGCAGCGCTGCGGCGCCGGCAAATGATTCTGCCGGGCCTGGATCGTGGCCTTGACGATCGCCAGGTAGCCCTCCGCGTTCGGATGTCCGATCTTCAGATCGCGTGCACGCGGATGCGGCGCCGGCAGCTTGGCCTTCTGCCTGGCGAAGCCGATCGCCGCAGCGAGCAGATCACCTTCGGCGATCTGGTCAAAGAGCCCGGAATCGGCGAGCGAGTCGGACGAGCGCGAAGCTCCGGTCGTGATCATCTCGGTGGCCAGTTCGAGGCCGACCAGGCGGGGCAGGCGCTGGGTGCCACCAGCACCGGGCAACAGGCCCATCGTGACTTCCGACAACGCGATGCGCGCTTTCGGCGCGGCGACCCGGTAATGACAACCCATGGCCAGTTCCAGGCCGCCGCCCATCGCGACGCTATGAACCGCAGCAACCACGGGCTTCGGACTGTTCTCCAGCGCCGCGATCACCGTGTTGACCCCCGGTTCGAGCCCCGTTTTCGGCGAGTTGAACTCGCGCATGTCGGCGCCGCCCGAGAAGGCCTTGCCCGCTCCGGTGATCACGATTCCGACCACGGCGTCGTCGTCGAGCGCCCGGTCCAGATGTTCGGTGAGCGCGATCCTGACGGCCAGTCCCAGGCCGTTCACCGGAGGGTTGTCGATCGTGATCACGGCGATGCCGTCCGTCACGGCGTAGCTTGCGGCCATTCGGAGTCTCCAGGCGGTTCGGAAAAGAGAGCAGAAGCGAATGAGTAGACCAACTAGTCTATCCATACTTTCTCACCACCAAGCGTCTGCGGATGCATGTCCTTGGTGATTGGATCTCTGCTTTCGGTGTGACGAAACTGTAGCACTGGACCATATGGTCTGATAGAGTTTGGATGGATGATTCCGCAGAGCAAAACACCAGAGCCATGAAAGGCACCCCGAGCGAACACGCGCCGCATTCCGTCGATCATTCCGGGCTGGACCGTTTCGGCACTGACAGGCGCTTTGCGCAATCGCTGGCGCGCGGGCTCAGTGTGCTGCGGGCTTTCCAGCCCGGCGACGGCCCGTTGGGCAACCAGGAGCTGGCGTCACGCACAGGCCTGTCGAAGGCCACCGTGTCGCGACTGACGTTCACCCTGACCCAGCTCGGCTATCTCGAGCGCCTGCATGCGGTCGAGAAGTACCGGCTCGGCAGCGGCGTCATGGCGCTCGGCACGGCCGCGCACGTGACGCTGCCGTTCATCGACGTGGCTTCGAAGCCGATGCAGGAACTCGCCGACGAACTCGGCGCGCTGGTCGCGCTCGCCGTGCCGGACGGCCCGTGGATGCTGCTGATGCACGCCTGGCGACCGAGCCAGTCGCCATCGGTCGGGCTGCGCCTGGGCACGCAGATGCCGATGACGCGAAGCGCCGTCGGTCTCGTCTACCTTGCCGAAATCGACACGCGCGAACGCCGCCATCTGGTCGACAAGGTGCTGTCGTCGACCGCCGAAGAGCGGGTGGAGATCTACGCCGAGATCGAAGCTGCCCGGAAGTCCGTCGAGCGCGACGGCTTCGTGCCCTCGTTCGGCCGCTGGACCTCGAGGCTCTATGCTGCGGCAGTGCCGTTCCGGAACACGCAGCTCGGCGCGCCTTACGCGTTCTTCACCGGCGCCAGTTCATCGGTGATCGATCGCGACGCGCTGATGAATGTGTTCGGGCCCCGGCTGGCGCAGTGCGTTGCCCGGCTTCATGCGGGCTGACAGCGGCCAATGGTGGAGAGAAGCCAGCGGCGGAGCGTCCAGCGGCAGATTCGAGCCCGCTCGTCATCCTTCGAACAAACATCAGAAAACATGCGCAACGAAACCTCCCACAAGGCCAGCCTGATCCAGCATGGAATGAAGCGCTTCTTCGCGGGCAGCTACCACGGAACGAGCGTCGATGCCGTGCTCGACGAGGCGAAGGTCCCGAAGGGCTCCTTCTATCACCACTTCGGCTCCAAGGAAGCCTTCGCGATGGCGGTGGTTCATGAGTACCACGTGCAATCGGCGGCCCGGCTCGCCAAGTGGGCCGGGGCGCCGGACATGAGCGCAGCCGAGCGCCTGCACGCCTACATGGAGGAGATGGCGCACCGGCTCGATCGGCGCGGCAACCGGCACGGTTGCCTGATCGGCAAGTTCTCGCTCGAACTCGCCCCGTCGTCGACCCCGTTCAGCACGCTGCTGAGCACGATGCTGTCGACCTGGAAGGCATCGGTCCAGGCGATCCTGGCCGAAGGCCAGGCCGAAGGCAGCGTGCGTCGCGATCTCGACGCCGCCGACCTCGCCACCATCGTCCTGTCGACGATCCAGGGGGCGGTGCTGCTCTGTCTGGCCCATCGCAGCAGCGAGCCGATGTATGTCGCGGCGGCAACCGTGACGAAGCTGATTTCGGAATAAAAATGCATCAGGGATGCCGGCAATGAGCAATACGACGAACGCGCCGAAGGGCGAGGCGAAACTCGCGGTGGTCACCGGTGTCGGCCCTGGCACCGGCTCGGCCATCGTCCGGCGTCTGGTCGCCGGCGGCTATGCGGTGGCGATGATCGCGCGCAGCGGCGAACGGCTTGCACGCCTCGCGTCCGAGTTGCCGGCGGCCCGCGCGTATCCGGCCGACGTCACGAACGCGGCCGAACTCGATGCGGCGCTCGAGCGCATCGAAAACGAACTGGGCCAGCCGCGGGTCCTCGTTCACAACGCGGTCGGCGGGTCCTTCGGCAACTTCCTCGAGATCGATCCGAAGACACTGGACAGGAACTTCCAGGTCAACGTGATGGCGCTGCTGCACCTGGCCCGGCGCCTGGCTCCGGCGATGGTGCGGGCCGGCGACGGCGCGATCATCGCGACCGGCAACACCTCGGCGCTGCGCGGCAAGAGCCGCTTCGCCGGCTTCGCGCCGACGAAGGCCGCGCAGCGCATCCTGGCCGAGTCGATGGCGCGCGAACTGGGCCCGCAGGGCGTGCACGTGGCCTACCTGGTCATCGACGCCGTCATCGACGTCCCCTGGACGCGCAAGGCGCGCCCCAATGCGCCCGACGAGTTCTTCATCCGGCCGGCCGACATCGCCGACGAGATCTGGCATGTGCTGCACCAGCCGCGCAGCGCCTGGTCGTTCAATGTCGAAGTGCGGCCGTACGGGGAGAGCTGGTAGGCTGGCCTGCGAATGTGCCTCGGCGACCGACCCCGTTACTTCCCCGCATCGAGCTGGAGATGGGTCACGTCCTTCGCCGGCAACAATCGAAGGAAATCCCTGTCGAAGGTGACAAGGTGCTCGGATACGGCCTGGACCGAGGCCGCGATCCATGCGTCTGCGACAAGATTGCCACCCAGGCCGAGCGTCAGGAGCTTGTACCGAAACAATGGCCATTCCTCGCTCGGCCCAACGATTTCCACGCCTTCCGACGCGAGAAGTGCGTCGACGAATGCAATCGCGTCGTCGATAGTGTCGGGTTCGACAAAGACACGCCCGTTGGTGACAATTCGCAGGAATCCCGCGATGACCATCGGCAACAGTGCGAACGAGCGGCTCCCGCGCGCACAATCCAGCCGCGCCTGGCCGAGCCATTCGGCAGCCGACTCATGACAGGAGTGGTCGCTGCGGAAGGCTGCGACCAGAACGTTGACATCCGGAGTCACTCGTCGGCTGCGTCGAACATCGACCGATTGCTCGTGTCGTCGATCCCTTGTCGAACGCCGCCTTGCCGCCTCGATACCGGCAACGGGGGCAACGCGCCCCTGAACTGCCGCCTCGTGGGCCGCAGCCGTAGCGCCAGTCCTTCCTCGATCAATTGGGTCAACGTCGTACGCTCATTCGCTGCTCGTGCTTTCGCTCGGACGAGCAGGTCATCGCGCAGATCCAATGTGGTTTTCATGCGATCCATCATACAGAAATCTGGCATCAGATGCGTCCGTAACATTGGCGCCTGCTGCGGAGCGGCAACCGGGTGTCCTGTGTGACAGGATGAGGTCTTCCGCTGGCATTTGCCTGAGGCCAGGGGGCGGCTTCAAGGCATAAACCCTGCTCTATCCTTGTTCGTAACTGCGCGAATGATTCTGCAAGGAACGCCTGCGGCGATCGTTCCTGGCGGAATGTCCGAGGTAACGACGCTTCCCGATCCGATGATCGAGTCGTCACCTATCGTGACGCCCGGATTGAGATGGGAGCCAGCACCGATCCAGGCTCTGTTGCCGATTCGTACCGGTTTTGCAAGGCAGGCTCCCGCTGCCCTTTCCGTCGGGTCGATCGCATGATTGGACGTGTAAATGCCCACGCGAGGGGCCAGCAGGACGTTGTCGCCGATGAAAATACCTCCCCCGTCCAGCATGACGCAGTCGAAATTGGCGTAGAAGTCGTTGCCGATGTAAATGTTGCGGCCGAACTCGCAACGAAAGGTCGGCTCGAAGTGCACGCGTTCACCTACGGCGCCCAGCAGGCGCTCGAGGAGCGCTTTGCGCTCAGCGGCTGGCCGTGAGAATGAGCCGTTGTATTCGTTCGTCAGAAGCACGGCCTGCTCACGTGCCGAAACCAGTTCGGGCGTCAGGTCGTTATACATTTGCCCGCTGCGCATGTACGCGAACTGTTGCTCGAGGCTGGTCATGCATCCCCGTCATCGGCGGCCTGATCGGCCATGTCGGCGAGCCTCTCGAGCCCGTAGTAGCGCAGCACCGTGGCATCGCGCCCGATGCCCGGCTCGAAGAGTTCCCATAGCACGCCGTCGGGCGCTTCGAGCATGACGTAGCTGCTGCCGTCGGCCTTGCGGATCGGCTTGCGGAACACGACGCCGTCGGCCTTCATCCGCTCGTAGAGTTCTTCCAGGCCGACCACCTGCATCCCCAGGTGGTGAACGGCGTTCCGGCCGTGGTCGCGCGGCGGCTGCGAGTAGAAATGCAGCGCACCGATGCCGATGCGCATGAACACGTTGCGCGCGCCGCCGTAGGCGCCGTCCCACATCACCTTGCCGTCGAACCACTTCTGGTAGAACGCCAGCGTGGCGTCGATGTCCGAGGCGAACAGATGCGCGTGATGCATGTGAAAGCGCGCTTCGGAATCGTACGGATAGCGCTCGGCCGGGAAGCCGGCTTCTGCGGCGTCTCGAACATCCGC
>CALLYQ010000451.1 GCA_937858875.1 uncultured Lautropia sp.
TGGCAAGGCAGCCGATGACGACGAAAGCCGCGCCGAGCAGGATCGACGTGCCCACCATCGCGGCGAACGGCCCCCAGGCGGCATCGGCGACATCGCCCTTGAGCCACAGCGCGGCCGCGGCCGCCCCGTATCCGATCAGCGTGGCGATCGCGAGGATCGCCGTGTGTCCGAGCACCTTGCCGACGACGACCTGCCAGCGCGCGACCGGATAGGCGAGCAGCAGCATCAGCGTGCCGCGCTCGTGTTCGCCGACGATCGCATCGAAGGACAGCAGCAGCGCGATCAACGGGACCAGGAAGATCGTGAGGCTGGCCAGGCTCACCACGATGACCGCGAGCGGGTCGGCCTTGACCGTGCCGGTCGGCGCGCTGCCCAGCAGCACCAGCGACAGCGACAGCGCGGCAAGCAGCAACGTGGTCGCGACGACCCAGCGGTTGCGCAGGCCGACGCGGATCTCCTGCATTGCAAGCAGCAGCACGTTCACGCCGGATCCTCCACGGTATCGACGAGCTGACCGTAGAGCTGTTGCAGCCCCGGCGCGGTGACCTCGACGTCGAGCACGATCTCCGGCATCGCGAGCAGCACGCGCAGCACGTCCATCTTGAGCCGGGCCGGCATCATCAGCACCAGCTCGGACTCGCTGCGCTGCACGCAGCGCACGTTCTCGGGCAGTTGCTTGAGCACCCGGCCGGTGCTGCAGGGCACGACCCGCACGCGCAGCCGCGCGTCGGCCTCGGCACCGCGGCGCAGCTCGGCCAGTGTGCCGGCGGCGATCAGCCGGCTGCGGTGCATGATCGCCACGCGGTCGACGTGCTGCTCGATCTCGGCCAGCGCGTGCGTGGATACCAGCACCGTCGCGCCGCCCTTGCGCAGCGTATCGATCAGCTCGTAGACGTCGGCGCGCGAGGCCGGATCGAGGCCGCTTGTCGGCTCGTCGAACAGCAGCAGCTTCGGTACGCCGATCAGCGCCTGCGCGATGCCGAGCCGCTGGCGCATGCCCTTCGAATAGGTGGATACGCGTCGGTCGGCCGCGTGCGACAGGCCGACGCGTTCGAGCAGTTCGCGATTGTTGGCCAGCGGCTGGCGCTTGAGCCGTGCATAGAAGGCCAGCAGTTCGGTGCCGGTCATCGCGCCGTGAAAGGCCACGTTCTCGGGCAGGAAGCCGAGCGCTCGACGGGCCTCGGCGCCGCGCGCACCGGCCGGATCGACGCCGGCGACGCGAACGCTGCCTTCGTCGGGTCGGATCAGCCCGAGCAGCAACTTGATCAGCGTCGTCTTGCCGGCACCGTTGTGCCCGACCAGCGCAGTCGCTTCACCCGGCTCGAGTTCGAGCGTGACGTCCTGGACCGCGGTGACGCTGCCGTAGCGTTTCGTGACCTTGCGCCATTCGGCGATCGTGATCACTCGGCGCCTCCCATCATCGTGGCCGCCGACGAGCGACCGCCGGACGCCGCCGGCCCGGATCGCCCGGTCGGCGCCGGCAGGCTCGGCGGCTCGGGAACGACGGGCGGACGCATCAGCGGCGCGCTGTCGATGACGCCGCCCGGATGCAGCGCCGGAAAGCGCGCCTGCGCCCAGCGCACCATCTGCACGGCCGGGCTGTTGACCAGCGACTTCGCCGACGGTAGCCGCCACAGGATGTCGTCCATCACGTCGTTGGGCCGGTAGGGCCGGTCGGAAAGGCCGTCACCGTCGAGATCGAAGGCCGGGTTGTCACTCCAGTAGTTGCCGCGCCCCTCGTGCGCCCATTCGACGAAGCGCGTGCCGACGTATTTGACCTGCGTCTGATTGGCGATGAACGCGTTGCCGCTCAGCGCGTTGCCCTCGGAGCCGGCAGTGAAATGGATGCCGATCGGGCAGCGCTCGAACCAGTTGTCGATCAGCTGGTTGCGATGCGCGTTGTAGACGAACACGCATTTCTCGCCACCGTTGCGAACCACGTTGCCGGTGATCTTCGAGTAGTTGGTCGAATTCAGCAGCAGCCCGTGATCGCGATCGTCGTCGGAGACGTTGTCGTGGATCTCGAGGTTGTGCGAATACATGATCGCCCAGCCGACGTGGTTGCCGCGCGAACGGTTGCCCACGACCCGGCTCTCGTTCGTATACATGTAGTGGATCGCGAAACGCAGGTCGGTGAAGCTGTTGTTCTCGAAGGTGTTGCGCTGGCTGACCTTCACGAAGATGCCGTCGCGGCCATGGCTGATCTTGTTGCCGATGACCTTCGCACCCGGCGCGTTCCAGATCGAGACGCCGTTGCCGGCCTCGGCCAGCCGCAGGTCGCGCCGACCGACGATCGTGTTGCCTTCCACGATCGAATCGGCCGCGCCGTGCAGGTAGACGCCGAACAGGTTGTCGACGAACCGGTTGCCGCGCACCAGCGCCCGCCTGGCCGTGCGCATGACCAGCACCGCCGAATCCATCGCCGGCAGGTCGATGCCGGACCCGGTGACCTCGAGCCCTTCGATGCGAGCGTCGTCGGCCGTGACGGTGACGACGCTGCCGGTGCCGGTGCCGACGATCCTCGCTCCGCTGTCGCCGACCAGCGCGATCGGCCGGTCGATCTTCAGCGGACCGGCATGCTCGCCCGGTGCGAGGCGGATGACGTCGCCGGGCGCCGCGCCGTCGATCCAGAACTGCACCGGATCGCCGGCCGCGACACGGACCTCGGCGGCCACGGCGGGCGCCGTCTGCGCGAACGCGAAGACGAGCGCCGTCACGAAAGCCGCCGCTGCTGCTCGATACCGGCTCACCATGCGGCGCCCGACTGCGTTCAAGCCGACTTGGCCTCGACCAGCATCCGGCCCTTCATCTCCATGTGCAGCGCATGGCAGAACCACTGGCAGTAGTACCAGTAGACGCCCGGACGGTCGGCAGTGAAGGTGACCGAAGCGGTGGCCTGGGGCCCGACTTCCATCGCGATCCCGTAGTTGAGGATCGTGAAGCCGTGCGTCAGATCCTCGAGCTGGTCGCGGTTCGTCACGTAGACGGTGACCTCGTCGCCCTGCTTGACCGTGAAGTCGGTCATGCTGAACGTGGGCGCCACCGAATACATGTAGACGCGGACCTTGTTGCCGTCCCGGATCACCGTCGACGCCGTGTCGAGATCGACCTTGTCGGCGGCCGCCTGCTTGCGCGCGTCTTCCCACATCGGGTCGTCGCGGCTCCAGACGTGAACCGGATTGACGACCGAGCGGTGGATGATGGTCGCGTCGTGCGGCTCGGCGAAGGTCGGCCCGTCGTGGACGATGACCATCCGGTCGCCCGAGATGTCGATCAACTGGTCGCACTCGGGCTTCAGCGGACCGACGTTCAGGAAGCGGTCCTTCGAGAACTTGTTCAGGGACAGCAGCCACTTGCCGTCGGCGTTCTTCGTCTGGCCCATCGACGAATGGTTGTGGCCCGGCTGATAGTGCACGTCGAGCTTCTGGATGATCGGCTCGACATCCTTGCCCTGGAACTTCTGGATCGCCTTCTCGATCGACCACTTGCAGATCTGGCTGTCGATGAACAGCGTGGTGTACGCGTTGCCGCGGCCATCGAAGGCCGTGTGCAGCGGACCGAGCCCGAGTTCGGGTTCGGCGACGACGGTGTCGCGCGGCTTGATCTTGTCGGCGAACAGGTCGTCGAACTTGCGAACGTCGAAGACCGTGCAGGTCGGCGACAGCTTGCCGTTGGCGACCACGTGAATGCCGTCGGGCGCGGTGTTGATGCCGTGCGGGCTGTTCGGCACCGGCACGTAGCGGGTGAACGGCGAATCCTTGCCGTCCTTCTTGCGGCCGTCGACCACCGGCACGCCGCCGATCATCTGGGCTTCGCCCGACGCCACCGCCTGCTCGATCCGCTTGATGTTGAAGATGGTGACCCAGTCCTGTTCGGCCGCCGTCATTTCGCCGAGCGTGACGCCTTCCTCGGAGTTGTAGCAGGTGGCGAACGCGTACTTGCCCTGGTAGTCGGCATCGACGTTGTCGAGGTTGCCGTCGACGATGACCTGCCAGGCCACTTTCATCGTCTCGCCATCGACGGCCGTGAAGATGCACTGGTACTGCTTGTGGTCGGCGACGTTGGTCCCGTCATTCGGTACCGGCACTGCGTACTCGCCGTTGCAGAACACATAGCCGGTCTTCGGATATTTCTGCACCCGCAAGCCGTGCACTGTCTGCTGGTTCGGCAGCTCGATGATCTTGTCGCACTTCATCACGTCGCAGCGCACGCGAGCCACGCGCGTGTTCGCCTTGTCGTTCATGAAGAGATAGCGCCCGTCGTAGGTGCCGTCGGTGAACGACATGTGCGGATGGTGCAGGTCGCCGTTGACGTAGGTGCCGCCGCGGCTTTCGAGGTACTTCTTCGTTTCCGGCGTCAGACCCTCGGTGAGGATCTTCAGGCTCTCGTTCGTCTGCCCCCAGCCGGTGGCACTGCAACGGTTGAAGACGGGGATGCGCATCAGCTCGCGCATCGACGGCAGGCCGACGATGCGGACCTCGCCGGTCTGGCCGGACGAGAAGAACACATA
>CALLYQ010000452.1 GCA_937858875.1 uncultured Lautropia sp.
AGAAAAAACGGGGCCCTGCGGCCCCGTTTTTTACGTCACTTCATTCCCCGCCATCCCGCACCGATGTCGGTGCGCCGAACTCCCGCCGCCCTGAATCCAGGCCTCCGTTCAGGCCTCCGGCGCCGCCCGCGGAACGACGACCCGCGCTCCCTCCGGCTCCTGGCTGCGCACTGCCGGAATCCTGCCTGCCTTGATGTCGTCATGCCACAGCACGTGATGTTCGCGCGCCCAGGTTTCGTCGACGTAGCCATGGCGCATCGAGTCGTAGGCGCCTTGCATGCCGATCGTGCCGAGGTAGATGTGGCCGAAGATGATCGCGATATACAGCAGCGCCGCGATCACGTGGATCAGCCAGGCGTCCTGCATCAGCGCCCTGCCCTGTCCGAAGTTCGGAAAATTCAGCACGAAGCCGGTGATTGCCACGATGATCCCGAGCAGCACGACACCGCCCCAGAACATCAGTTTCTCGCCGGCGTTGAAGCGGTGACTGGGCGGATGCGCGCCTTTGCGCGATAGCAGCCCGCCGGCGCTCTTCAGCCATTTGAGGTCGTAGGCCCTCGGGAGGTTGTCCCGGGCGAAGGTCGCGAACATCACGATCGTCGTGGCCGCAAAAAGCGGCCCGACGAAGTTGTGCGTCGTCTTCGACAGGATCGCGAGCCAAGAGAACAGCGTATAGCCGAACAGCGGAATCAGCAGATGCTTGCCGAACAACATGACGATCCCGGTGAAGCCGAGCAGCACGAAGCAGGCCGCGTTGATCCAGTGAACGAGGCGTTCGACGAAGGTGAAGCGCTCGATCAGCCGACCTGTCGGCGCACCGTGCAGCCGGATCGTGCCGCGATAAAGGTAGAAGGCGGCGATCAGCAGCAGCACGCCGACCAGCGCCCAGCCGCCGCCCTGGGTCACCGGGCCGTTGCGCATCACCCGCCAGGGCTCGCCGCCGGGCTGGATCAGCACACCGCCCTCATTGGCAGGCAACTGCGTGGAAAAAGCCTGGCCGGAGTTGACGTCTCGCCAGACCGGCGCATTGTTCAGCGGCTGGACCCGCTGGCGCTGTGCCTGGTCGTCTCGCGAGGCCTCGAGGATGTTGATCGATTGCGGACCGGGCTCGTCCGCTGGCGCCTGCTGTTGCGCCGGGGCCGCCGCGGCGGCCAACAGGCCGACGCTCAGCGCAAGCGCCCGGATCGCCGCCTTCATTTTCCGCCTCCGATCCGGACGTACTCGTTCTGGCCCTGCACCCGGGTGTCGAGCGCCTTCTCCCAGCCGACATGGTCGCCGCGCTCGAAGTTGCCGGCCTGATGGGGCAACGCGTCGCCGTCCCAAGCCTTCGTGTCGCGCGTGACACGATTGCCCGCCGCTTCGCCGGGAGCCCGCGCGCCGGGCACCTCGACGGCCGCCGAACTGCTGAGCTGCGGCTTCTCGCCGCAGCCGGCCAGCATCGCTGCGAGGCCGAAGGCCACCAGCGCGGATACCGCATGCAGTGGTTTCATCTTCAGCTCCCTTGCCGCCGGCCGCCGGCCCCCTGGCCGCCCTGCTGGCCGCCGCCCGGACCGTAGGCGGTACCCCAGCCCCAGACCTCGGCCCCCGTGCCGCGCGTGAAGACGCGCTGGCGGTAGATGTTGGCGAGCATCTCGCCGTCGCCGCCCAGCAGTGCCTTCGTCGAGCACATCTCCGCACAGACCGGCAGCTTGCCCTCGGCGAGCCGGTTGCGACCATATTTGCGGAACTCTTCTTCGGTGCCGTTGGCTTCCGGTCCGCCGGCGCAGAACGTGCACTTGTCCATCTTGCCGCGCATGCCGAAGGCGCCGGCCTGCGGGAACTGCGGGGCGCCGAACGGGCAGGCATAGAAGCAGTAGCCGCAGCCGATGCAAAGGTCCTTGTCGTGCAGCACCACGCCTTCGTCGGTTCGGTAGAAGCAGTCGACCGGACAGACGGCCATGCACGGCGCATCGGAACAGTGCATGCATGCGACCGAGATCGAGCGCTCGCCCGGCACGCCGTCGTTGATCGTGACGACGCGCCGGCGGTTCACGCCCCAGGGCACCTCGTGCTCCTGCTTGCAGGCCGTGACACAGCTGTTGCACTCGATGCAACGCTCGGTGTCGCAGATGAACTTCATTCGGGCCATGAGTGTCCTCCGGGATCCTGTCTGTCGCGCTGCGCCCGCATCACGCGGTGAATTTCTCGATCTGGCAGATCGTGGTCTTGGTTTCCTGCATCATCGTGACCGAGTCGTAGCCATAGGTCGTGGCGGTGTTCACCGCCTCGCCGCGAACGACCGGCGCAGCGCCGTCCGGATAGAACTCCTTCAGGTCGCGGCCCTGCCACCAGCCCGCGAAGTGGAACGGCATCCACGCGGTGTCCGGCCCGACACGCTCGGTGACCAGCGCCTTGACCTTCAGCCGCGCGCCGGTCGGCGTCGACAGCCAGACATACTCGCCATGCCGGATTCCACGATCGTTGGCTGCGCGCGGGTTGATCTCGACGAAGGCGTCCTGCTGCAGTTCGGCCAGCCAGGGGTTCGATCGCGTCTCGTCGCCGCCGCCCTCGTACTCGACCAGCCGGCCCGACGACAGGATGATCGGGAATTTCTCGTACAGCTTGTCGGCCACGTTCTTCTGCTGCAGCGTCTTGTACAGCGTGGGCATCCGCCAGAACTTGTCTTTGTCGTCGTGCGTCGGGTACTTCTCGACGAGATCGGGCCGCGTGCCGTAGATCGGCTCGCGGTGCACGGGGACCGGATCGGGGAAGTTCCAGACGACGGCGCGCGCCTTCGCGTTGCCGAACGGATAGCAGCCGTGGTTCTTCATGACCACGCGGATGATCCCGCCCGACGGATCGGTCTTCCAGTTCTTGCCTTCGGCAGCCTGCTTCTCGGCATCGGTCAGTTCGTCCCACCAGCCGAGTTTCTTCATCAGCACATGGTCGAACTCGGGATAGCCGGTCTGGATTTCGGCGCCCTTCGAGTGCGAGCCGTCGGCCGCGAGCAGCGAGACGCCGTCGCGCTCGACGCCGAAGTTCGCGCGGAAGTTGCCGCCGCCGTCCATCACGTGCCGGTCGGTCTGGTACAGATTCGGCGTGCCCGGGTGCTTGAGTTCCGGGTTGCCCCAGCATGGCCAGGGCAGCCCGAAATAGTCGCCGTCGCAAGGCCCGCCGACCGCCTTCAGCGTCTTCACGTCGAAGGTGTTCATGTGCTTCATGTGAAGCTTCAGGCGCTCGGGGGACTGGCCCGTGTAGCCGATCGTCCAGCACGAGCGGTTGATTTCCTTCAGGATCGACTCGGGCGTCGGCTCCTTCCACTCGATGCCGTGTTTCGTGAACTTCAGCAGCTCATAGTTCTTCGACAGCTGCTCGCCGAATCCGAAGCGGTCGGCGAACGCCTGCATCAGCGTGTGGTCGGGCATCGACTCGAACAAGGGCTCGATGACCTTCTCGCGCCATTGCAGCGAACGGTTCGAAGCGGTCGCCGAACCCGAGGTCTCGAACTGCGTGCAGGCAGGCAGCAGGTAGACGGCGCGATTCGGATTGATGTTCGGCGAGGTCATCGCCGCCATCGCGGCAGTGGCCGACGGATACGGGTCGACGACGACGAGCAGGTCGAGCTTGTCCATCGCCTTCTTCATGTCGAGCCCGCGCGTCTGCGAGTTCGGCGCGTGGCCCCAGTAGACGACGCCGCGCAGCGGGTTCGGCTGGTCGATCACGCCTCCAGGCTCGAGCACGCCGTCGACCCACCGCGATACGGTGAGCCCGGACTTCTCCATCATGTCCGGTGCGAACTGCGCCTTGATCCATTCGTAGTCGACGCCCCAGGCATCGGCGAAGTGCTTCCACGAACCGGCCGACACGCCGTAGTAGCCGGGCAGCGAATCGGGGTTCGGCCCGACGTCGGTCGCGCCTTGCACGTTGTCGTGGCCGCGGAAGATGTTCGCGCCGCCACCCGACACGCCGATGTTGCCCAGTGCGAGCTGCACGATGCACGAGGCGCGCACCATCGCGTTGCCGATCGAGTGCTGCGTCTGGCCCATGCACCAGACCAGCGTCGACGGCCGGTTCTTCGCCATCATCTCGGCGGCCTGCGCGAGCAGCGCCTCGGGCACGCCGCTGGCCTCCTCGACCTTGTCGGGCGTCCACTTCGCGAGCACCTCCTCGCGAACCTTCTCCATCCCGTAGACGCGGTCGTTGATGTATTGCTTGTCTTCCCAGCCGTTCTTGAAGATGTGGTACAGCAAGCCGAACAGCACCGGGATGTCGGTGCCGGAACGGAAGCGGATGTAAACGTCAGCCTTGGCCGCCGTGCGCGTGAAGCGCGGATCGGCCACGATCAGCTTCGCGCCGTTCTCCTTCGCATGCAGCATGTGCACCATCGACACCGGATGCGCCTCGGCGGCGTTCGACCCGATGTAGAACGCGCACTTCGTGTTCTGCATGTCGTTGTACGAGTTCGTCATCGCGCCGTAGCCCCAGGTGTTCGCGACACCGGAGACCGTGGTCGAGTGACAGATGCGCGCCTGGTGATCCATGTTGTTCGTGCCGAAGAAGGACACGAACTTGCGCATCAGGTAGGCCTGTTCGTTGCTGTGCTTGGACGAGCCGATCCAGAACACGGCGTCGGGGCCCGACTCCTGCCTGATCTGCTTCAGTCTCGCAGTGACTTCGTCGAGGGCCTGTTGCCAGCTGATCCGCTGGTACTTGCCGTTGACGAGCTTCATCGGCGTCTTGAGCCGATATTCGCCATGGCCGTGCTCGCGGATCGACGCACCCTTGGCGCAGTGCGCGCCCATGTTGATCGGCGAATCGAAGACCGGCTCCTGACGGACCCAGACGCCGTTCTCGACGATCGCGTCGCTGGCGCAACCGACCGAGCAGTGCGTGCAGACGGTGCGTCGCACCTCGTGGCGCCGCTCGCCACCCGCCTGCTGCGCCTTCGCGGGTGCCGGCGCGATCATGCCGGTCGACAGACCGGCGATCGCCGCACCGGCTCCGGCGCCGATACCGGATCGCTTCAGGAAGCTGCGCCGGTCCATCGTGATGCCGAAGCCCGACTCGACGCCGCGCACCAGGCTGGCGGTCAGCCCGCCCGCCATCGGAGTACCGCCCGATTTCTTCTGCAGTTGCATGCTTGTCTCCGCCGATTCAGATCATCGTGGACCGGTAGTACTGCCGGACGTGATCGGTGACGTGATAACCGCCGCCGCCCTTGTCATGGGTCTTCGCCTGCGGCACCTCCGCCGGCGCGGTCAGCGGAGCGCCGTTGCTTGCGATCACCGCGACCCCGGCAGCGCCCGCCGTGCCGGCACCGATCAGGAAGCTGCGCCGCGCGGCGGCGGACTTGCTGGCTTTCGCTTTCATCGCGTCACTCCTTTTCGTCGAATTCGAATGCCTGGCGTTCGACGTCGAGAAACACCCTCGCCGCACGCCCCGCATGCTTGTAGAAGTCGGTGAGCCCCGAATGCTCGATCGCATCGCACAGGCCTTTGAACCATGGCTTCAGGTACTGCATGAAAAACGCCCGCTGCGTGTCGATCGAAGACAAGCCCGGATCGGCGGACTCGATGAGCAGTGCCATCGTTTCGCAAAGCGCCGAGAGGTGGTCTTCGGTCTCGCCGATGTCCTGACGCCGCTGCAGGCCGAACTCAGCCATCCGGTCGCGCAGTTCGACGAGCATCCGGTCGTTCAGGAAACCGGTCAGGTGCCAGGACGCGTAGAGGAAGATCTCTGCCTTGCCGACGCCGAGAAAGACCGTGTCGTATTCCTGCCGGACGGAGTCGACAGACGCGTGACGGCATGCATCGGCCAGCTCGGCGAAGGCGCGCTCGAGCGGCGCCGCTGCGTCGCCCGGAGCCGACGGCGAGGCCAGATCGGAGATCGCGGCAAGCACGCCGGCGTCGGGCGGCGCCCGGAACAGGCGAGCCAGCATCAGGTACCAGTTGCGCCGGGCCAGTTCCTCTTCGGCGAGCTGCATTGCCGCGACCGATACCGGCTCCGAATGCCCATGAACCTGCATCAGGCCTCCCTTCCGGTGTAGTCGTGGATCGTCGCCTCGTCGGTCGCCGAAACGAGATCGACGACGCGACAGTCGGCGCACATCTGCAATCGCCGCATCGCCTTGCCGCCGAACATCGAATGGGTCGCGAGGCGGGCCGTCATGCTGTCGATCATCTGGCGAGTGCCGAAGGCCTTGCCGCAGCAAACGCAGTGGAACGGCTCGGCTTCGTTGAGCACCCTCGGCGAGCGCGCCTGCTGATCGAACAGGTAGCGCGGCTGCAAGGTGATCGCGTCTTCGGGACAGGTGGTCTCGCAGAGCCCGCACTGCACGCAGTTGCGCTCGATGAAGCGCAGTTGCGGCCGTTCGGAGCCATCGAGCAGCGCCGATTCGGGACAGGCGCCGACGCAGGCGAGGCACAGCGTACAGGCGTCCTGCCGGATTCGCAGGCTGCCGAAGGGTGCGCCGGCGGCCAGTGCGACCTCGGTCGGCAGTTCGCGTCCGGCGGCCTCGGCCTGCTCGGACAGGTGCGCGAGCGCGAAGTCGATCGCACGACGCTTCTCGCCCGGAAGCGCGAATGTCGCGGCGCGCCCCACTGATGACAGCGCGATCCGCGCATGGCCATGCAGCGCCTCGGTCAGTTCGAGGCGATCGCCGGTACGCAGCACGCGCAGCCGGTCGCCGTCGAGTCCGACCGCCGACAGCAGGCGCCGCCCGGTTTCGAACTGCCGGGTCAGCGCCTCGGCGTAGTGCTCGGAAGTATCCGGCGTGAACAGCACGGTCACTGAAGCCGCGCCCCACGCGATCGCCGCCAGCGCCAGGTCGAGTCCGACCGAAGCCGGATGGTGGACGGCGACCGGGATCAGGCGGGCAGGCAGGCCGGGCGCCGACGGCCGCCGGTCCGCCGGCCCGCGGCCGATCAGCTTCTGCGTGGTCGATCCCTGCGCGGCCGATCCTCGTGCCAGCGATTCGACCAGTGCCGTGCCGGCTTCGCCGTCATGGAAAAGCAGCGACGGGTGTTCTCCCCCACGCTTGCGGAAAGCCGCCAGCCCGGCACGCAGGCGGGCACCCAGGACCGGCGCCGATGGGTACGCGTAGCGAATCGCGCCCGAAGGACAGACCGAAGTACAGCCGCCGCAGCCCATGCACAGATGCGGCTCGACCTGGATCCGGTCGCCGAGCGACGAAATCGCCCGCGTCGAGCAGACATCGATGCAGGCCGTGCAACCGGTCTTGCCGTTGCGCCCGTGCGCACAGATCCGGGCGTCGTAGTCGAAATACTTCGGCTTCTCGAATTCGCCGATCATCGTCGACAGCTTCAACACCGCCTGCAGCTGCTCGGCGGGATCGGGTCCGCAATGGAAATAGCCCTGCGGCGGGTCGTCGAAATCGAAGGCCGGCGTACGGCGCAGATCGAGAACCAGGTCGTACTCGGCATCACGAGCCGTATCGCTGCGCGCGAAGTCGATCGCGCCGATCCCACCGCAAGCTTCGACGCAGGCACGGTGCCCGCGACAGCGCTCGGCATCGACCTGCAGCGACGGGCCGATCGCCCCCTCCGGACAGGCCTCGACGCAGGCGCCGCAGCGCACGCAGGCGTCGAGGTCGATCGGATTGCGCTGCTGCCAGCCGACGCGGAACGCGCCCAGCCAGCCGCGAATCTCGACCGCGTCTCCGCTCATGATCGGAAACCGGCGCTGCGCGGGTAGTTGCTGCCACGCGCGACCGGTGACCAGCACCGAAACCGACAATGTGCCGTGGAGCTGCTCGGCCCATTCGAATGCGGCGCCGGCATCGCCGACGATCAGCAGCCGACCGCCGGAGCGGTACTGGACCGTCGGGATCGCTTCGTCGGCGGTCGTGGCCGCCATCGCAACCAGCGCGGCGATCTTCGGGGCTGCGCTGGCGCCGTCGCGGCCCCAGCCGGCCTGTTCGCGGATGTTGACGAAGCGGATCGGCGCGACGCTGCGCCGCGCGGCGGCGACCTCGCGAAACAGCGCGGATTCCTGCGTACAGGTAACGAGAACGTCATCGGTGCCGGCCACCGCTTCGAGAAAGCGGCCCATCTCCCGGCGGCATAGCGCGGTCACCGGGCTTACCGCGAGCCCCGACGCCGCGGCTTCGCTGGCGTCGAAAGCTCCGCCGAGCTCGACCGTACCGTTACAGCTGCAGACCAGGACCTTCGTCTCCACCCTTCGCGCCTCGTTGCTCAGGGCCGCACCATCGCCACCTATGTACGACCGTGCATAGCATGGTAGCAGCCCTCGCAAGATCGGTCAGCTAGGTGCGCTGCCCCATGCGAGTCGCTCCGCCCACCGGGCAACGAGGGACCGGACGCGTCAGGTGGACTCGGATGGCGAAGGGTTGGAGCCGGGGTCGAGCGTTCGGCTGTCGTCGCCCCCGGCTTCGCCGGGGCCGGGATCGGACGCAGTCGAACGGGCAAGCAGCGCTGGATCCATCTCCTCCGCCGACGCATCCCCGTCCGGCACGGCTTCGGAAACGGCCTGCGGCCCGGCATCCGAGCCGCCCGGCGTGGATTCGGCTTCCACCAGATCGTCGAAAAGCCGCAGCGTGCGCGCATGGGCGAGACGCCGCATCGTGCTTTCGGCGATCGGGGTCGTCAGGTTATAGTCGTCGATGTAGACATCGAGCCCGTCCATGACGTTGAAGTGCGGGTCGGAAAACAGCGTCTTCAGGGCCGCGTTGCGCATCTGCGGCGCCACGCCCGCCTGCAGGAACGGGCGGAAATCGGACTGCGGCGTCAGCGTTTCGAGCGGCGGCAGTTCCGGCTCGGGTGCGCACGAGTGCTCGTCGGACTCGGCCTGCGTACTCTCGTCGATCGGCGCCGGCGGCGTACCGGCCTGCGGAAGGCTTCCGGCCGGAGGAAGGCTTCCGGGGAGCGTGCCGACAGTTGCGCAGTCCCCGTCGCCCGTCTGATCCGGCGGCGCTGGCTCGGAGGAACTGCCGGGTTCGCCGCGTTTCAGCCGCGCCCAGCGTGAAAGAAAGGATTCGCTCATCTGCCGCCGCCCCCGCGGCGCTCGCGATCGACCATCTGCTCGAACTCGTCGCGGCTCATGAACGAAGGGCGGGGCCCGCGGCGCTTGCGCTTTTCCTCGGGTTTCCAGTGCAGCCGCACGAACTCCGCCAGCCACTCGGCCATCGCGCCGGGCATCGGCACGCGATCGACGCGCTCGCCGCCGTCCATCCAGCGCCCAGCCTCGTCGTAGCTCAGCGTGATCGCCAGCGGCAACGGCTCGCCGGCTTCGCCGACCACGCCGGATTCGTCTTCGGGCAACCGCCACTTGACCATGATCGACGGCTCGCCGCTCGTGAGATTCAGGTAGTAGCCCTGCGCCTCGTCGGGAAACAGCTCGATCGCCAGCGGGGCGGGCTCGCCTCGAGACTTCGCTGCATCGACCGGGCTCACGTCGACCAGGCGCCATTGCCGGAACTGCCAGCGCCCGCCGGCCTCTTCGCAGGCGAAGCGCACCCGCACCGGGATCGGCTCGATTCGCGTCAGCGGCTCTGCGACCTGGGCCGACCGATCCGCGCCCGGCACTTCCCGATAATCCTGTTCGCTCAAAGTGTTCTCCGGAACGCCGACGCCGGATTGTTAACATGGCCAGCATAGCAACCGCCGAACCATGACCGAACGGATCATCCCCATCGCCGACGCGCGATACCAGGCGCGCACACCGACGATAAGCCCCGACAGCCCGCCGGCGAGCGGCCTGCTGTCCGACCGCCGTGGCCGCCGGCTGCACGATCTGCGCATCTCGGTGACCGATCGCTGCAACTTTCGTTGCACCTACTGCATGCCGAAGGCGGTGTTCGACAAGAACTACGCCTACCTGCCCCATTCGTCGCTGCTGAGCTTCGAGGAGATCGAACGCGTGGTCCGGGCTTTCGTCGCGCACGGCGTCGAGAAGATCCGGCTGACCGGCGGCGAGCCGCTGCTGCGCCGGAACATCGAGAACCTGGTTGAACGCCTGGCCGCGCTGCGCACGCCGGACGGCAACCCGCTCGACCTGACGCTGACGACCAACGGCTCGCTGCTGGCGCGCAAGGCCACCGCACTGCACGCGGCCGGACTGCGCCGCGTCACGGTCAGCCTCGATGCGCTCGACGACGCGGTCTTCCGGCAGATGAACGACGTCGACTTCCCGGTCGCCGACGTGCTCGAAGGCATCGAAGCTGCCGAGTCGGCGGGCCTGCGCCCGCTGAAGATCAACATGGTCGTGCGCAAGGGCGTCAACGACGCGCAGATCCTGCCGCTGGCAGAATACTTTCGCGGCAGCGGCCATATCCTGCGCTTCATCGAATTCATGGATGTCGGCGCCTCGAACGGCTGGCAGCTCGACGAAGTGCTGTCCAGCGCCGAGGTGATCGAGCGCATCCACAGCCGCCATCCGCTCGCACCGGTCGACCCGAACTACGTCGGCGAGGTGGCCGAACGGTGGCGCTACGTCGACGGCGCCGGCGAGATCGGCGTGATCTCATCGGTCACGCAGCCCTTCTGCGGCGACTGTTCGCGCGCACGCTTGTCCACCGAAGGCCGCGTCTACACCTGTCTGTTCGCGCAGTCGGGCCACGACCTGCGCGCGCTGCTGCGCGGCGGCGCCGACGATCGCACGCTCGAAGCCGCGATCGGCACGATCTGGCGGGGCCGCGACGATCGCTACTCGGAACTGCGCTCCGCCGAAACCGCCCGGCTGCGCAAGATCGAGATGTCCTACATCGGCGGCTGAAGAGGACCGCAGGCAGTGCCGAAGCATCGCGTGAGCTGCGCAGACCGACCATGAAAAGCCCTCCCCCGATCCTCGTCGACGAGGCGCGTCCAAGTACCTTCGAAGTGGAAGCGATCAACGAGCGCGGCGAGACCGTCGCCACGCCGATCGCCGGCGAACACGCGCTCACGCTGTACCTGGACAAGCGCGAGCTGCTGACCCTGATGACGCTGGGCGCAGCGCCGGCGCACCTGGCGCTGGGCTACCTGCGCAACCAGCGGATCCTGCGCTCGGTCGACGACATCGCATCGGTGCAGGTCGACTGGGAAACCAGCTCGGTCGCCGTCACCTCGCGCTCGCTCGCCGAACATGGCGTTGCCATCTGGGACGCGGCCGGTCGCGAGGCGCTCGACGAGCGCCTCGAGAAACGTACGGTAACCACCGGCTGCGGCCAGGGCACCGTGTTCGGCGACCTGATGGAAGAGCTCGATCGCGTCGTGCTGCCGGGCAGCGCGCGGCTGAGCGAGGAAACGCTGTACGAGGTCATGGACCGCGTGCGCAGGCACGAATCGATCTACAAGGTCGCCGGCGCCGTGCACGGCTGCGCGCTGTGCTCGAACTCGGGTCACGAGCGCGGCGAGATCCTGCGCTTCGTCGAAGACGTCGGCCGGCACAACGCGGTCGACGCGATTGCCGGCTGGATGTGGCTCGAAGGCATCGACGGCAGCGACAAGATCTTCTATACGACCGGCCGGCTCACGTCCGAGATGGTCATCAAGTGCGCGCAGATGGGCATCCCTTTCCTTCTGTCGCGCTCCGGGCTCACGCAGATGGGCTGGGACATCGCGCGCCGCGTCGGCATCACGATGATCGGCCGCTGCCAGGGCAAGCACTACCTGCTGTTCACCGGCCGCGAGCGCTTCGTCCGGCTGCCGACGACGGCTTTCGCCTGAGCACGCCGGCCGTGACCGTCCGCTCGACCGCTTCACCTGCCGCTTCGCCTGCCGCTTCGTCGACGCCCCCATCGCCCGCCCGCGCGCCGGTTTCGTCGCCTGCGACGCTGCCCGACGACGTTCGCCGGGACATCACCGGACTGGTGCTTGCCGGCGGGCTCGGCCGCCGGATGAGCGCCGACGGCGCCGGCCTGGACAAAGGCCTGGTCGAATTGCGCGGCAAACCGATGGTTGCCCACGTGATCGAGCGGCTGGCGCCGCAGGTCGGCACGATTGTCGTCAACGCCAACCGCAACGCCGAGCGTTACGCGGCCTTCGGACACCCGGTCGTGCCCGACGCGATCGAGGGCTACGCCGGACCGCTCGCCGGCCTGCATGCGGGGCTGGGCGCGGTGCGCACCCGCTGGCTCGTGACCTGCCCCTGCGATTCGCCGTTCCTGCCGGCCGACCTGGTCGCCCGGCTGTGGACCGCGCTCCAGGCAGCCGCCGGCGGCCCGGCGCAACTGGCCGTCGCTCGCACCGGCGACGGCCAGGCGCATCCTGTCTTCGCGCTGGTCGACTGCCGGCTGCGTGGCGATCTCGAGGCCTTCCTCGCCAGCGGACGGCGCAAGATCGACGCCTGGTACGCGCCGCTGAAGGTCGTCGAGGTCGACTTCGCCGACGAGGCCGCGTTCCGCAACATCAACACGCAGGAAGAATTGCGCGTCAACGAAGGCGCCGAACCGACCGAACCATGAACGACACGACCAGCCGTGCAATGAGCCTGACCGAGGCGATCAGCTGCCTGTCCGACTACGACCCGAAGGCACTGCCCGTCTCGCGGGTTCGCGAGATCATCGAGCGGGTCGTCGAACCGGTCGAGGCGATCGAGCGCGTCGCGATCCGCTCGGCGCTCGGCCGCGTGCTGGCCCAGGACCTGATCTCGCCGATCGACGTGCCCTCGCACGACAACTCTGCAATGGATGGCTACGCGGTACGCTCGGCCGACCTCGCCGCCGATGCGCCGTCCGCGCTGCGTCTCGTCGGCACGGCACTGGCCGGCCAGCCCTTCGAGGGCAGCGCTGGCGCTGGCGACACCGTGCGCGTGATGACCGGCGCGGTGATGCCGGAGGGCTTCGATTCGGTCGTGATCCAGGAGGTCGTCTCGGTCGACGGCGACCGCGTGCTGATTCCTGCCGGCCAGCAGCCGGGCCAGAACCGGCGGCTGGCCGGCGAAGACCTGAGCCGCGGCAAGCCGGCGCTGCTCGCCGGCAAGCGGCTGGCGCCCGCCGACCTCGGCCTGCTCGCGTCGCTGGGCTTCGCCGAGGTTCCGGTGCGTCGCCGGCTACGCGTGGCCTTCTTTTCTACCGGCGACGAACTGCGTTCGGTCGGCGAACCGCTGGCTGCCGGCGAGGTCTACGACAGCAATCGCTACACGATCCACGCGATGCTCACGCGACTCGGCGTCGACGTCATCGACATGGGCGTCGTGCGCGACGACCCCGAATCGCTCGAGCGCGCGGTGCGCGTGGCTTCGGAAAGTGCCGACGCGATCATCTCGTCAGGCGGCGTCTCGGTCGGCGAGGCCGACTTCACCAAGCAGGTGATGGACAAGCTCGGCGACATCGCGTTCTGGACGATCGCGATGCGCCCGGGCCGTCCGATGGCCTTCGGCCGCATCGGGCGCGCCAGCTATTTCGGCCTGCCCGGCAATCCGGTCGCCGTGATGATCACCTTCTATTTCTTCGCGCGCGAGGCACTGCTGCGGCAGATGGGCGCGCAGCTCGAGCCGCTGCCCTTCGTGCGGGCCCGCTCGCTGACCGCGTTCCGCAAGCGCCCCGGGCGCACCGAATACCAGCGCGCGCGGCTGGCGCACGAACCAGACGGCACGATGAGCGTACGCAGCGCCGGCAGCCAGGGCTCCGGCGTGCTGCGCTCGATGTCGGAAGCCAACTGCGTCGTCGTGCTGCACCACGACCAGCAGGCCGTCGCGGTCGGCGACCTCGTCGACTGCATCGCCTTCGACGGCCTGGTCTGACAGCGAGCAGGAGCCAGCGGTGCAAAACGTCGAAAGC
>CALLYQ010000453.1 GCA_937858875.1 uncultured Lautropia sp.
GCGCGGCGGCTGGAACGACTTCGGCGGCGATACCTATACCGGCCGCAAGACCTAAGCCAGCGGCGAACCCGGCCGCTTGTCGCAGACCGATCAGCGTGCAGCGCTGCGCTTCGACCGCGGCGTGCCCTGGCGGGTCGGCCAGTCGGTTGCTCACGGGCGCTTCGGCGAGGGCGTGATCGTCGGTATCGAAGGCAGCGGCGACGATGCCCGCGTGCAGATCGACTTCGGGCGCCAGGGAACGAAGTGGCTGGCGCTGTCGGTGGCGAAGCTCGAGCCGGTCGTCTGACCGGCCCGCGATCCGTTCACGAGAAGGCTGTTCGATCCGACTGATTCCCGCCGTCGGCGCCGTGCTGGCGATCGGACAAGCGCACCAGCGGGCCAGCCGGTTCGGCGACATCGGCGTGCGCTATCGCCGGCCTGCGCGAATCCCGCAGGCCGGCGTCAGGGAACGGCGCTTCTCGTCAAGCCTGCGAACGGCCGTCGAACTGCGTGACGGGCACCGAGGCCAGGTCGAAATCTTCGAGGCATCTCAGGTTGACGGCCGCCGTCGCCTTGCCTTTCGGGTCGGTGCCTTCGGCATAGGGGTGCATGCCGCAGACCGGACAGAAGCGGTGCCTGATCACGTGCTTGTTGAACTCGTAGGTGCTCGCGTCGCTCTCGGGAGTGAGCAGGCGCAGCCTGTCGCGCGCGACGAACCACAGCAGCGAGCCCTTGCGCTGGCAGATCGAGCAGTTGCAGGACAGCGCGCCGTCGATGTCGCCTTCGACCTCGAATGCCACGCGCCCGCAGTGGCAGCTGCCTTTGTAGTTCATGCCTTTGCTCCTTGTCCTGCGTTACCTTCTTCTTCGATCACTGTGTCCAGTACTTCGAAGATCCGTTGCCCGGTCGATTGTGCGACGTTGAATCGCAGGAAGGAACCGGCCGAGCGCGACAGGCTGAAGACGTTGCCCGGCGCCAGCACCACATCACGTGCCAGCGCACGGCGTGCGATCGCGGCGGCATCGATGCCGTCGGGCAGCCGGCACCAGAGGAACATGCCGGCGCGCGGCTCGAGCCAGGGCCTGATGCCCAGCGCGGCGAGCCGGGTGCTCACCGGCCCCATGGCTCGAGCCAGGGACAGGCGCAGGTTCTCGACGTGCCGGCGATAGCTGCCGTCCTTCAGCAGCCGGTAGACCAGCTCTGCCGACAGGCGGCTGCTGCCGAAGCTGGTGGCGAGCTTCAGGTCGACCAGCGCGTCGATCCAGTCTCGTCTCGTCGCGATGTAGCCGCAGCGCACGGCCGCCGACAATGTCTTGGAGAAGCTGCCGACGTGCACGACGCGCTCGAGTCCGTCGAACGCCGCGAGCCGCGGCGCCGGCTCCGGCTCGAAGTCGGCGAAGATGTCGTCTTCGACGATGGTGATCCCGTGCTGCTCGGCGAGCTTCAGCACACGATGCGCAACCAGCGGGGACAGCGTGGCGCCGGTCGGGTTGTGCAGAGCCGAGTTGGTCACGTAGAGCCTTGGCTCGTGCGCAGCCAGCGCCTGTTCGAAGCGCGCCAGGTCGGGACCCGTCGGCGTATACGGCACGCCGACCACGTTCGCGCGATGCGCACGCAGCAGCGCGTGGAAATTGAAGTAACAGGGATCGTCGACGAGCACCGTGTCGCCCGGCTCGAGCAGGAAGCGGCACAGCAGGTCGAGCGCCTGCGTGCCGGAATCGGTCAGCAGGATCTGGTCGGGGCCGGCGTCGATCGCGTTCTCGGCCAGGCGCCGGGCCAGCAGTTGCCGCAGCGGCGGCAGCCCCAGCGGCGCCGCATAGTCGGCCAGTTCGACCGGCTGGCCGCGCGCCGTCGAGCGCAATGCCCGCCGGATGCTCTGCTGCGGCAGCCAGTCGGCGGGCAGCCAGCCGCAGCCGGGCTTCAGCGTTTCCTCGCCGGCCTCGAGCGACTGGCGCGAAACCCACAGCGGATCGATCTCGCGATCCAGCCGCGGGCCGATATCGACGAGCGACAACGGCGGCAACGGTCCGGCAACGTAGAACCCCGAGCTCCGGCGCGGCTGGATCGTTCCTTCGGCAGTCAGCCGATCGTAGGCTTCGACGACGGTCGACTTCGACACCTGCATCGTTTCGGCCAGCGCGCGTATGGACGGCAGCCGGGCGCCCGCTTGCAGCCGGCGCCCGGCGATACGCTGCCGGATCTCGCGCATCACGCGCGCGGTCAGCGTGGCCTCTGCCGGATCGGATGGTGGAACGGCATTCATCGTTCAGCGGGCGCTCGGCTGTACTGGCATCCGTATAAGTACAGTTCTTTTAAATTGTACTCCACGGTCACTGGCGAATCGGGCGGCGGCAGCCGATGATCGATCCTCCCGGGGCCACCGCGCGGGAGCTCGAGGCGGCAACGCGGCCCCATGCCAATACAGGGTGACGGGCAGCGATAGCGGCACGGACGATAGCGGCAAGAACGGCCACGGCACTGACGATGACGATACCAACGATGACGGCACGAACGATGGCTGCGCGAACGGCGGCAACAGGCACGACGAAGGTTTCGAGCGCCTGGCTCAACGGATTCCTCGGCGTGCTGATCTTCAGCGGCTCGCTGCCGGCGACCCGCGTGGCCGTCGCTGACTTCGATCCCGTTTTCCTGACCGTGGCCCGGGCGAGCATCGCCGGGCTGCTTGCGCTCGTGCTGCTGCTCGTGATGCGCGCCGCGCGCCCCTCGCGCGGCGAGCTGTTCAGCCTGTCGCTGGTGGCGCTAGGCGTGGTCGTCGGCTTTTCGCTGTTCACGGCGCTCGCGCTGCAGCACATCACGGCCGCGCATTCGATCGTCTTCATCGGCCTGCTGCCGCTGACCACGGCGATCTTCGGCGTCGTGCGCGGCGCCGAGCGGCCGCGCCCGGCGTTCTGGCTGTTCGCGGTGCTGGGCGCCGCCTGCGTGGTCGGCTTCGCGATCGGCCGGGATGCCGGCGCTTCGCTGCGCGGCGACCTGCTGATGCTGGCGGCGATCGTCGTCTGCGGCTTCGGCTATGCCGAAGGGGGCCGGCTGTCCCGGCACCTGGGTGGCTGGCAGGTCATCAGCTGGGCGCTGCTGCTGTCGCTGCCGCCGATGCTCGTGCTGTGCCTGGCCGTTCGGCCCGCATCGTGGCAGCAGATCGGCATCCCGGCATGGATCGGCCTGGCCTACGTGTCGCTGTTCAGCATGCTGATCGGATTCGTCTTCTGGTATCGCGGCCTGGCCCAGGGCGGCATCGCGGCGGTCGGCCAGCTGCAATTGCTGCAGCCGTTCCTGGGGCTGGCGTTGGCGGCGCTGTTGTTGCACGAAACGATAGGCTGGCCGATGCTGGCGGCCAGCGGCGGCCTCGTGCTGTGCGTGGCCGGCGCCAAGCGGTTCTCGGGACCCCGGTAGCCCCCGCCCGGAAGACGCGCCGCGCGCGTCCGGCGTTCAGGCCTTCCGGCCGGCGTTCAGGCTCCCTGGCCCGCGCTCCGGGTCTGCGCGTCGGCCACCGCGTCGCGATAAGTCGGCCAGAACGAGCAGTAGACGGCGCTGATCAGGATCAGCGACAGCGGCGACAGTACCATCG
>CALLYQ010000454.1 GCA_937858875.1 uncultured Lautropia sp.
GTCATCGCCGCTGCCGTCGAGCGCGCGCGAGCGCGGCTGGCCACGACCCGGCGCTGAACGAGGCAGACCCACCAGTGAACCGAGAACGGCGCGCCGAGATCTTCCGTCGTCTGCAGGCGCTGAACCCGGAACCGACCACCGAGCTCGTATTCGGCAATCCGTTCGAACTGCTGGTGGCGGTGCTGCTGTCGGCGCAGGCGACCGACCGTGGCGTGAACCTGGCCACGCCGGCGCTGTTCGCGGCCGCGCCGACCCCCGAGGCGATGCTCGCGCTCGGCGAAGAAGGCATTGCCGGCTACATCAAGACGATCGGACTGTATCGTTCGAAGGCTCGCCACCTGGCCGCGACCTGTCGGATCCTGGTCGAAGAGCATGGCGGCGAAGTTCCACGCGATCGCGAATCGCTCGAACGGCTGCCCGGCGTCGGCCGCAAGACCGCCAACGTCGTGCTGAACACGGCTTTCGGCGAGGCGACCGTCGCGGTCGACACGCATATCTTTCGAGTCGCGAACCGCACCGGCATCGCGCCCGGCAAGACGCCGGCGGCCGTCGAGCAGAAACTGCTGAAAGTGATGCCGAAGGCGTATCTTCAGGACTGCCACCACTGGCTGATCCTGCACGGGCGCTACGTCTGCAAGGCACGCAAGCCCGAATGCTGGCGTTGCCCGATCGCCGACCTGTGCGACTGGCGCCCGAAGACGCCGGCGCCCGAGGCTGCGAAACCGGCTCGAGGAGCTCGCGACCGCGCCACCGAAGACACCGCGGGCCGGAGCGCCGGCCCGAAACCCCGCGGCAGCGGCTGAGTCGCGCCGCCTCGCCTGTACCGAAACGATGCTGTTCGACCCCACCCGAGACCAGGTACGCCAGTTCTTCTGCGAAGCCTGGCGCAAGCACCACGAAAAGCTGCCGCTGACCCCGCTCGAATCGATCGCGCTCGACTGGGCGCTGCAGCACCCCGAGTACCACGACCAGCTCGAATCGCCCGAGCGCGCGCTGTCGGCCGACTATTCGATCGAGGCCGGGCAGAGCAACCCGTTCCTTCATCTGTCGATGCACCTGGCGATCGCGGAGCAACTGCAGATCGACCAGCCGCCGGGGATACGCGCAGCGTACGACGCACTGGCCCGGCGCCTCGATTCGCCGCACGAGGCCGCACACCGGATCATGGACTGCCTGGGCGAAACGATCTGGCGCGCGCAACGCAACGGGACCCCACCCGACGGCGACGCCTACCTCGATTGCATCAGGCGTCAGTGACGATTCTGTTACGCTTCGCCCCCGTGGCAGCGCCGCACGCGCTGCCCGCGGGGCCGAAACCGCGCCCCGACCCGGGCGCACGCCCGTGAATTCTCGCTCCTGAACGGATACGCGCCATGTTCGGCTCGCTGATGCCCCGCGAGGGCAAGTTCTTCGACTTGTTCAACCTGCACGCCGACCAGGTCGTCGCCGGCGGCAGCCATCTTGCTGCATTGATGAACGAGTTCGACGACATGAGCGCGCGCCGCGGCCGCATCGAAGCGATCGATGCCGCCGAGAAGGACGCCGACAAGGTCACGCACGAGACGGTCACGCTGCTGCACAAGACCTTCATCACGCCCTTCGACCGCGATGCCATCCATCTGCTGATCACGAAGATGGACGACATCCTCGACCTGATCCAGGACGTGGCCGAATCGGCGATGCTCTACGACCTGCAGCGCGTGACGCCCGAGGCCCGCCAGCTCGCCGATCTGAACGAATCCTGCTGCGAGCGCGTGCAGGCGGCCGTCAAGCTGCTCGACAACATGGAAAACGCCGAAGCGATCCTCAGGATCTGCGCGGAGATCGACAAGCTCGAATCCGACGCCGATCGGGTCATGCGCTCGGCGATGTCGAAGCTGTTCCGCGACGAGTCGGATGTTCGCCAGCTGATCAAGCTCAAGGCCATCTACGAATTGCTCGAGGCGGTGTCCGATCGCTGCGAAGACGTCGCGAACGTGATCGAGGGCGTCGTCCTCGAGAACGCCTGATCCGCCTCGTTCGGAAACAAGATGGATTCGCTGCAATTCGGCTTCGGAGTCCTCGTCTTTCTGGTCGCGCTCGCGCTGGCCTTCGACTTCATGAACGGATTCCACGACGCGGCGAACTCGATCGCCACGATCGTGTCCACCGGCGTGCTGAAGCCCCACCATGCGGTGCTGTGGGCCGCGACCTTCAACATGCTGGCCTTCTTCGTCTTCGGGTTGCACGTGGCGGCCACCGTGGGCAAGGGGATCGTCGACCCGGGCGCGATCGACCACGTCGTGATCTTCGGCGCGCTGGTCGGCGCTCTGGCCTGGAACATCATCACCTGGTGGTTCGGCATCCCGTCGAGTTCGTCGCATGCGCTGATCGGCGGGCTGATCGGCGCGGCGATCGTCGGCACCGGCGGCACCGATGCGCTGGTGGCCTCGGGCATCCTGAAGGTCGCGCTGTTCATCATCGTCTCGCCGGTGCTCGGGTTCCTGCTCGGCGGCCTGCTGATGGTCGCCACCTCGTGGACCTTCTTCAAGAGCACCCCGCGCGGCACCGACCACTGGTTCCGTCGGCTGCAGCTGGTCTCGTCGGCGCTGTACAGCCTCGGACACGGCAGCAACGACGCGCAGAAATCGATGGGCGTCATTTGTCTGCTGCTGATCGCCGCCGGCATCAGCAGCGCCGGCGAAGCGCGGCCCCCGGTCTGGGTGATCGTCTCCTGCTATCTGGCGATCGGCTTCGGCACCATGTTCGGCGGTTGGCGTATCGTCAAGACCATGGGGCAGAAGATCACGAAGCTGAAACCGGTCGGCGGCTTCTGTGCGGAAACCGGCGGTGCGATCACGCTGTTCGTGGCCTCGGGTTTCGGCATCCCGGTCTCGACCACGCATACGATCACCGGTGCGATCGTCGGCGTCGGCTCGTCGCAGAAGTTCTCGGCCGTGCGCTGGGGGCTTGCCGGTTCGATCGTCTGGGCCTGGGTCTTCACGATCCCGGCGTCGGCGGCGATGGCGGCGCTCGCCTGGTGGTTCGGCTCGGCGGTGCTCCGGGGTTGACGGTACCGGAAGGCGATCCCATGCAGCAGCAGAGGCCCGGCGAGCAACTGTGGCTCGAGTTGCCGCCGATGTCGCCGGCGGCGCCGCGCCGGCTGCTGGTCTTCCTGCACGGCGCCGGCTCGACCCCCGAAGCCTTCGCGCCGGTCGCTCTGGCCTGGCAGCTGAAGTTTCCCGGCGCCGTCGTCGCGATCCTGCAGGCGCTCGAGCCGGCGAGCGAGGCCCCGAACCGCAACTGGTACGACCCCAGCGGCGTCTCCGCCGACCACGGGCCGCGCATCGCGGCCGCGGCCGACGAAGTGGCGCGACGGATCGCCGCACTGCAGTCGAGCAGCGGCGTCGGCGGCGACCGGACGACGGTCG
>CALLYQ010000455.1 GCA_937858875.1 uncultured Lautropia sp.
TCGCATCCCGTCTCGCGCGTCCCTCGGGTGGCATTCCAGTGACGCAGCGGACTAGAGGCAGCGCGCACGCGCACCGCCGCTCGCGTCTGGCCCGCCGCGGCTGCCCGCTGCGGTCTTCTAACCGCCGGAGTCCGGCGGACGTTCAGGGGCCTCCTTTCGAGGGGCCGCTTCCTTGTCGCCGCCACCGCGCAGCCGTTGCAGCGACTGCGCGCAGACCGCATCTCCTTCGTCGCCGGCGCCGGGGTCGATCAGCGCGAGCAGCGCTGCAGCCGGCGTGGCGATCGTCGCCAGCAGCGCTGCTGCACCCAGCCGAAGCGCAGTGGCGCCCATGTCGAGGCGCACCTTCGGATCGCCGAAGGTGCCCTCGATGTGCACCGGCGAACGCAGCGCGAGCGGTGAGGCGTCTTTCGGTCGCGCGGTGATGACCAGGTCCAGTCGCTCCTCGGCAAGCGACGACTCGCCGGTGACCAGCAGGGTCGTGTCGACGGTGTCGATCAGCGCGACCTCGGGCGTGACGAGGCCGTCTTCGACCGTCAGGCGGGCCGCTGCGCACTGCATCTGCAATGCTCCATCGCCGCCGATCAGCAGGCCCAGGCTCTCGGCGATGTCGATTCCGCTGAGCTCGAGCAGCAACTGCGAGATCTTGCCTCCGTTGATCCAGAACTCCGAGCTGCCGTCGAGCGAGCCGAGCATCTCTGCGGTCGAGTTGCCATGACCGTCGAGCTTCGCGCGGCCACCGAGCGTGCCGCTCAGGTAAGGGATGCCACCCGGCGTGCGCGCCGTCAGGAACTGCTCGAGCCGAACCCGCGACACGCGCAGGTCGACATGCCAGTGCGGCTGCTTTGCCTTCCCGTCGAGTCGCAGCAGCCCGCGCAGTTCGCCGCTGGCCGTGCGTGCGTCCAGTTCGGCGATGGCCAGCACCCCGCTGTCGAGTGACAGATGCGCTCGCAGCGGTGCTATCGATGCCAGTGCGGAGCTGCCCAGGTCGACACTGTCGAGATCGAGCCGCAGATCGGCATTCATCCGCGACAGCGCCTCGATATCGAATTCGCGATGCGGCAATACGCGGCCGACGGGCACCGTCTTGCGCTTGCGCACGGCTTCTTCTTCGCTACCCCCGCCGGCGCCGAGCGCCGGACCGAGATCGCTCAGCGCCAGGTGCTCGCCGCGCAAGGTGCCGCTCAGCTTCGCGACTTCGGCACCCGCGTCGTAGGCGAATTCGCCGTTCAGGCGGCTGCTGCCGACCTCGAGCGCCTCGACGCGCGTGCTCCACTGCTGTTGATCCTTGGTGATCGAGCCGCGTATGTCGAAAGCGCTCGTCGCCGGCAGCGTCAGGCCGAGCGGGGCGCCCGCCGCGGCGAGTGAGGGGCCGCGCAGCCGGTAGTCGGCCGTCAGCCCCTGCAGCTGCAGAAGGTCGGACACCTGGCCGTTCAGCTCGAGGACGGTCTGCTCCTGGTTGCTGCCGCTTTTGCGACTGTCGCTCGCGCGCAACTGCAACTGGAACGGCACCGGCGGCGCGTTGCCGCCGGTGGCAGCGAGCGGGAGAATGCCCGGAGACCGAAGCGTGGCATGCAGAGAAGAGTCCCGGTACGTGCCAGTGGCGATGATCTCCAGTCCGGCGTCGGCGCCGCCCTGTCCGCCGCCATCGGCAGCGGTCGCGGCGGTTCCTTCATGGGTGCGCACCTGCGCATTGACCTGCAGATCGAGCAGTTCGTCGCGCAGCCGGATCTCGCCCGACCGTACCTCGAAGCGATCGAACTGCGGCAGAGGGACCGGGGTCGACGGTTCGGCGTCTTCGATCTGCTCCGAGTCGGCGAAACTCCAGTTCGCCTTGCCTTCGGCGTCGCGCGCCAGCGAAGCGTTCAGTTCGTCGACTTCGAGCAGGCTCACGCGCAGCGGCGCATCGACCGGGCCGCGCAGCAATCGCCAGACGGTCGAATACGGCAGCTCGATGCGCAATTGCGTGGCTCGCACGAACGGCCCCTCTCCGGCGGGCAGCCCTGCCTCGGGCGGCGGTTGTCCGATCTCGACGTATTCGTCGCGAAGGCGGATCGAGCCGATCAATCGCAGGCTGAAATCGGGGCCGAGCTCGACCTGGCGCCCGGTGGCGTCGGCCAGCGCGCGCTGGAACGGGCCCCGCAGGAACGGCCACCCCATCAGTTCGAGCAGCGCGACGGTGGCGACGATCGCGAGCATCGTGCCTATCGTCCAGGTCAGCCATCGGCTTCGTCGCACCATCGCGGATGTCCTCTTGATGCCCGTGCGTTTGTTCCGCCACTGCGGGGTCTCTGTGTGTGACGCTGGCTCGAGCCGATCGCCCTCCGGGCATCCGTCGAGCGGCGGCGATCGGCGCCGGGCCGCAGCGGGGAGCTTCGTGAAGCTCGTGAAGCGGCGGCAGGCAAGCTGCGGGCCCGGGCCTTCGGTTTGATTCGCCAAGACGTAAGTTGTGCAACAGCATGTCAACCAAAAGGCCAGTCATCCGTGGATTGGGTAAAGGTGCAACGCTGCAGACAGCACCGGACAGGTTCGAGCAGGAGGTGACCATGTCGATATTCGCCCGCTACCAGAGCCGCTACGAGGCGGCGCAGGAAGAGGAGATGTCCGTCCAGGACTATCTGAACCTGTGCAAGGAAGATCCCGCCGCCTACGCCAGCGTTGCCGAGCGGATGTTGATGGCGATCGGCGAGCCCGAACTCGTCGACACGCGTACGGATCCGCGCCGTTCGCGGATCTTCGCGAACAAGATGCTGAAGCTGTACCCGGCCTTCAGCGAGTTCT
>CALLYQ010000456.1 GCA_937858875.1 uncultured Lautropia sp.
CTCAGGGCGTGGAAATCACGCTCTCAGGCCTGCGCTTCGTACGGACCGAGTTCGCCGCCGCCCATCTCTTCCGGGTATTCGACCTGCGAGCGCGGCACGACCTGGACGATCTCGAGCATGTCCCACTTGCCGCTGGGCTTCTCCTTGCCACGCACGACCAGCACGTCCTTGAAGCACTGGTGGTCGCCCTTGCGATACTCGGTAGGCCCGATGCCGAGCCCGTCGAACTGGAAGCCTTCGAGCGCCTTGATCACCTCCGGCGGATAGAAGGTGCCCGCGGTCTCGACCGCGTTCGCATAGAGCATCTGCTGTGCGTAGCAGGTCTGCGCTGCCTGCGACGGCGGAAAGCCGTACTCCTTCGCATAAGATTTGGCGAAGGCCTTCGTGCCTTCGTCGGGCAGTTCCCAATGCCAGTTGGCGGTGCCCAGGATGCCCTGCGCGGCTTCGCCGGCGCCCTGCACCATCAGCTCCGAGTACAGCGGCACGACGATCTCGAAGCGCTTGCCGTTGACCTGCTTGTGGCGCAGCCCGAACTGCACCGCCTGGCGCAGCGAGTTGACCATGTCCTTGCCGTAGTGGTTCAGGATCAGCACGTCGGCGCCCGAGTTGACCGCGGGCGTGATGTATTGCGAGAAGTCGCCCGCACCCAGCGGCGTACGGACGGCAGAGACGGTCTGCCAGCCGATCTTCTCGGTGGCATTCTTCAACGACTCTTCCTGGGTCCAGCCCCAGGTGTAGTCGGCGGTCAGGTGATACGCGCGCCGATCCTTTCCGTATTCCTTGGCGAGCACCGGCGCCAGCGCCTGGCCCGACATGTAGGCGTTGAAGAAATGTCGGAACCCGTAGCGGCGGCGGTCCTTCATCGTCGTGTCGTTCGAGTGGCTCAGACCGACCATGTAGATCACGCCCATTTCCTGCGCGAGCGACTGGCAGGCCACGGCCACCGCCGACGACGAGCAGCCCGAGAACATGACCACGCCGTCCTTCTCGATCATGCGCTTGGCCGAGGCACGCGCCGCGTCGGCCTTGGTCTGCGTGTCGCCGGTCACGTACTCGATTTTCTTGCCGAGGATGCCGTTGCCCTTGAGCTTCGACGGCTTGAAGGTCGCCATGGCGCCGGCGTCGCCTTCGCCGTTCAGGTGCTTGGCGGCCAATTGCATCGCGCGCAACTGATCGGCACCTTCGTCGGCATAAGGCCCCGTCTGCGGCACGTTGAAGCCGAGCTTGACGGTCTTCGCATTGCCCGGGTTGTTGCGAAAGTCCTGCGCCCAGGCATTGCGGGTGAAGATCAGCGAAGGAGCGGCAACGCCCGCGGCACCCAGCACCGCCCCGCCCTTCAGGATCTGGCGACGTTTGTCGTCCCTGGCGAAATCACCCATCTCGTCTCCTCCTCGCACTTGTTCGTGGGAATCCGGCGCTCGCCTTTCGGCCTGGTCTCGCCGGATCGCCCGAGCTGCTGCCGGGCGTCGTTGATAGCGTCGGCCTCGGCAGTCAAACGTGCAACATCGAATTGACCTTACGGATGATTCCTGTAAATACTTTCCTCAGGATCAGTCAATCGGGGTCGAATCTTGACCTTGCAATGCAGCACGGCGCGACCGGCGACTTCACGATGACCCGGGCAACGATCGGCGCGGCGATCGCGCGGCGACCGCTGGTCGGCACCCGGCTGCGCGAACGGCGCCGGTCGCTCGGCGTCGCGCAGTCGGCGCTGGCGACGCGAGTCGGCATCTCGGCCTCGTACCTGAACCTGATCGAAGCGAACAAGCGCAACATCGGCGGCGCCTTGCTGAAGCGGCTGGCCGACGAGCTCGGACTGGTCATCGACGAGCTCGACGGCGCGCGACAGCGCCGGCTGGTCGCTGACCTCGCCGAGCTGGCCGGCGAGCCCGTGCTGGCGGAGTACCGGATCGACCCGGCCAGCGCAGCGCAGTTCGCCGGCGTGCACGCGAACTGGGCCAGCGCGCTGGTCTGGCTGCATCGCGCCTGGATCGATCGCGACCAGACGGTGACCGCGCTATCCGACCGGCTGAGCCACGATCCCTTCCTCGGCACGGCAGTCCACAGCATGCTGTCGCAGCTGGCCGCAATCCGGTCGTCGGCCGAGATCCTCGAGATGATCGACGATCTCGAGCCCGATCAGCGGCGCCGCTTCGCGTCGATCGCCGCCTCGGAAAGCGCCCGCTTGTCGGACGTCGCGCAGGCCCTGGCCGCCTATTTCGACAAGGCGCATACCGAGACCCGATCGGTCACGCCGATCGAGGAAGTCGACGATTTCCTGTTCGACCACGACAATCATTTCCCGACGCTCGAGCAGGCGGCAGCCGACTTCCGCGCCACCGCGGCGATCAGCGGCGAAGCCGACGAAGCGGTGCTCGTCGATTACCTGCGCCGCACGCATTCGGTCGAGATCAGCGTGCGCCCGGCCGGCACGCTTGGCCCCGGCGCGGCGCGCCGCCATGTCGCCTTCGACGCCGAGTCCCGAACGCTGGCGATCGCCGATACCGCGCGCAGGCCGACCCGCCGCTTCGAGATTGCGCGGCTGGCCGCCGAGCTGTTCCACCAAGGTCGATCCGCGACTGCGCTGGTCGAAGAATCGACCTTGCTGACCAGCGAGGCCGCGCGCCGGCGCGCACGCGGCGCGCTCGGCGCCTACCTGGCCGGCGCCGTGCTGATGCCTTACGAATCCTTCCTCGATGCAGCGCTCGCGGCGCGCTACGACATCGACTACCTGGCACAGCACTTCGGCGTCAGCTTCGAGCAGGTCTGCCACCGGCTCGTCACGCTGCGCCGGTCCGGTGCCGCGGGCATCCGCTTCGGTTTCATGCGCGTGGATCCGGCAGGCCACGTGACCAAGCGCATGCCGCTGCCGCAGCTGCCGCTGCCTCGGCACGGCAACGCCTGCCCGCTATGGGCCGTCTACCAGGCATTCCAGACGCCCGGGGTGCTGGTGCGCCAGCTTGCCGCGTTTCCGTCGGGCGACCGCTTCCTGTTCCTTGCCCGCACGGTGGAGAAGCAGCGTCCGGCCTTCGCGCTGCCGCGCCGCTTCGTGTCGGTGATGCTCGCCTGCGATGCGCTGTACGCCGACCAGACGATCTATGGCGACGGGCTCGACCTGGGGTCGCCTGCGCTGCCGGTGCCCGTTGGCGCCAACTGCCGCGTCTGCACGCGGCGCGATTGCGCGTACCGCGAGGAAGACGCGATCATCGACGCCTGAAAGTCAGTACGTCTCCAGGTGCAGCCGGCCTTCCTTCTTCAGCGCCGCCCCGAGCGTCTCCCAGGGCAGGCCGGTCTGCGCTGCCACATCACCCAGCGCGAGCACGACCCCCTCCTCCATGCTCTTGAGTCCACAGACGTAGATGTAGGTATTCGAGTCTTTCAGCAATTCGCCGAGATCGCGCGCACGTTCGCGCATCAGGTCCTGCACATAGCGCTTGGGCGCATCGGGCGCCCGCGAGAACGCGAAGTTGATGTCGATGAAGTCCTTCGGCAGGCTCATCAGCGGGCCGAAGTACGGCAGCTCCTCGCGCGTGCGCGCGCCGAAGAACAGCATCAGCTTGCCGCCGTCGAACTTGCCGGACTTGCGCAGACGCCGGCGCCATTCGGTCATCGCGCGCATCGGCGCGCTGCCGGTGCCGGTGCAGATCATCACGATGTTCGATCGCGGGTGGTTCGGCATCAGGAAACTGCTGCCGAACGGACCGATCAGCTGCACGGTCGCGCCGACCTGCAGGTCACACAGGTAGTTCGAACAGACGCCGCGCACCGGCTTGCCCTGGTAGTCGGCGGTAACGCGCTTGACCGTCAGCGACAGGTTGTTGTACCCGGGCCGCTCGCCGTTGCGGGCACTGGCGATCGAATACTGCCGGGCGTGGTGCGGCCTGCCCGAGGCGTCGACGCCGGGTGGGACGATGCCGATCGACTGGCCTTCGAGCACCGGGAACGGCATGCTGCCGAGGTCGAGCACGATGTGGTGCGTCTCGTTCTCGGTGCCCGCCTCGTTGACCTTGAAGTTTCCGACCACGGTCGCCGTGGTCGCGCTCTTCGGGCCGTAGAGATTCGTGTACGCGTGCGCGGCCGACCACGGCGGCACGGCCGCGCCGAAGGCAGCGGAGTTGAACACGGCCTCGCCGGGCAGCGCACTGCCGCCGGTGACCGTGCGCAGCACCGCCGCCGCCTCGGCTGCGGCTTCGTCGGGCGCGTGCGCCTCGTCGGCCGGCAGCGCGACCCCGGCGGCCGCCAGCTCATCGGCGCTCAATTCGGCCGGCAGCTCTTCCCAGCCGAACTGCTCGGCCAGCGTGTACGGGCGCGCGCGCGGCACCATCCGCCAGTTGTCGATCGAGCCGGTCGGACACGGCGAAATGCAGTCCATGCAGAAGTTGCACTTGTCGGCATCGACGACGTAATTGCTGTCGTCGTGCGTGATCGCACCGACCGGGCAGGTGGCTTCGCAGGTGTTGCAGCGAATGCAGATCTCGGGATCGATCAGGTGCTGTTTCAGCACCGCCAGGTCGGCCGCGTTCATCGCCGTACTCCGTTGCTCGTTGCTGGTGCGCGTTACCGGTCGCCAGTTGCTCAGCCGAACCGGACGTACTCGAAATCGACCGGTTGCCGATTGATGCCTATGACCGGCGGCGCGATCCAGTTCGCGAACTTGCCGGGCTCGGTCACCTTGCCCATCAGCGAGGCGACGAAGGCCCGGTCTTCGGCGCTCGGCAGCCATTCACGCTCGTGCGTAGCCCATTCGACCTCGCTGACGACGCGGCCGTCCGGGCTGACCCGCACGCCCGACAGCGCACCGATCTTGCGGTTGAAGGCCTTGTGCGGCGTGACCAGCCGGAACGGAATGCCGGCCTTCTCGATGACCTTGTTCCAGCGATTGACGCCGGCGATCGAGTCCTTGATGTAGTCGTCGCGCAGCACTTCGTTCAGCGCGTTGAGCATCGGCACCTCGCGCTCGACGAGCTGGCCGTTCTGCACGGCGAGCACCCTGTACGAGCGGCCTTGCAGCCGGTGGTCGTCGTCGCGCTTGGTCTCCTCGTAGCGGCCCTTGAGCCCCGTGTTGTAGAAGATCGCCGCGTTGCTCGACTCGTCGGCACCGAACAGGTCGATCGTGACGCTGAAGTGGAAGTTCAGGTAGCGCTGCAGCGTCGGAAGGTCGATCACGCCGGCGGCACGGATCTTCGCCGGGTCGTCGGTCTTCAACTGGTTCATGACCTCGCAGGTGCGGGCGATCACGCGCGAGACGCCGCTCTCGCCCACGAACATGTGGTGCGCTTCCTCGGTCAGCATGAACTTCGTCGTGCGGGCGAGCGGATCGAAGCCGCTTTCGGCCAGTGCGGCGAGCTGGAACTTGCCGTCACGATCGGTGAAGTACGTGAACATGTAGAAGGACAGCCAGTCGGGCGTCTTCTCGTTGAACGCACCGAGGATGCGGGGGTTGTCGGCGTCGCCCGAATGGCGATGCAGCAGCTCCTCGGCTTCCTCGCGGCCGTCGCGGCCGAAGTACTTGTGCAGCAGGTAGACCATCGCCCACAGATGGCGGCCCTCTTCGACGTTGACCTGGAACAGGTTGCGCATGTCGTAGAGGCTGGGCGCGGTCAGGCCCAGGTGGCGCTGCTGCTCGACCGAAGCCGGCTCGGTGTCGCCTTGGGTGACGATGATCCGGCGCAGGTTGGCGCGGTGCTCCCCGGGCACGTCCTGCCAGGCGGCCTCGCCCTTGTGCTCACCGAAGTTGACCTGCCTGCCCTCTTCCTTCGGGTTCAGGAAGATGCCCCAGCGATAGTCGGGCATCTTCACGTAGCCGAACTGCGCCCAGCCCTGCGGATCGACGCTGATCGCCGTACGCAGGTAGACATCGAAGTTCGTGGACCCCTCGGGACCGAGGTCGTTCCACCACTGCAGGTAGTTCGGCTGCCAGTGCTCGAGTGCCCGCTGCAGCGTCTTGTCCTGCGCCAGTTCGACGTTGTTGGGGATCTTGTCGGTGTAATCGATCGAGGACATCTGTCTACTCCGTGGTGAGCATTTCAAGAGATCACAGTGGAATGCGTGAAGAAATCGTAGCGATCGGGTCGCGCAGCAGATTCATTCGCGCATTCTTCAGACGCGGTTCATGTCGAATTGGGCCTTCTCGCCCTTGCCGTAGAGCTTCAGCGCTCCCTTCTCGCCGACGGCGTTCGGGCGCTGGAAGATCCAGTTCTGCCAGGCGGTCAGGCGGCCGAAGACGCGTGTCACCATGTTTTCGGCGCCGTTGAAGCGCAGGTTCGCCTCCATGCCGGTCAGTGCATCGGGCGACATCGCCGCACGCTCCTCGAGCGCCAGCCGTACCTCGTCGGACCAGTCGATGTCGTCGGGCGCCGAAGTCACGAGACCCAGATCGAGCGCCTCGGCCGGGCTCAGCGGCTGCCCGATCCGCGCTCGCGCGGCGTCGAGCGGCGCTGATTCCTCGTAGAAGCGGCGGGCGATCCGCGACTGGCCGGTGGCCATCGGGTACAACGCGAAGTTCGCCTCGCTCAGCGTGATTCGCGGCTCGCGCTGCGGCTCGTCGGGCAAGGCCGCCACGTAGCTGCGGTCGGCGGCCAGCGCCAGCTCGAAGAAGGTGCCGGCGAAGCAGGAGCCCGGCTCGATCAGCGCGAACAGGCTGCGCGAGGACACGTCGAGGCGCGACAGCGTTCGGCGCAGCGCGCCGATCGTCTCGCGCACGAGCCAGTGGTCGCGGTTCTTCACCAGCACTTCGTCGACGGCCAGCACGGCGGCCGCGTCGCCTTCGGTCTTCAGGATCCAGGTGCCGATGTCCAGTTCGTTGGTGCGCATCGACAGGATCGCATCGTCGAGTTCGCGCGCCAGCGCCAGCGGCCACCAGCCCGTGCCGGCGGCGACGATCGCGTCGACCTCGGTCGGCTGCACGGCGGCCGGCGCCTTCAACGTGAAGACGGCCTGGCGCTTCGCGCGGTCGATCTCCACCGTTACGTTCGGGTAGCGCAGCGCGTCCGCGTCGATCGTGCGCTCGATCGGCGTCAGCGCCACACCCTTGCCGTCGGCGGGCCGATCGCTGCCTTCGGCCAGTTCGAGTGCGCGCTTGCGCACGCTGTCGGCGAAGGCCGCCGGCTTGGCGATCTCGTCGACC
>CALLYQ010000457.1 GCA_937858875.1 uncultured Lautropia sp.
CGGCCGCCGCGCTGCTGATGGCCCGGCTGACCGGCGAGCCGATCGAGGCCTGCGCCGGCCGCGGCACCGGGCTCGACGACGCAGGCCTGCTGCACAAGCGCTCCGTGCTGCAGCGCGCGCTCGACGCCAACGCCGAGGCCAGGCCGCCGCTGCAGGCACTGGCCGCTCTCGGCGGACTGGAAGTCGCGAGCATGGTCGGCGCCATCCAGCAGGCGGCCGCCGACGGGCGCGTGATCGTCGTCGACGGCTTCATCACGACAGCCGCCGTCGCCGTTGCCACCGCACTGCAACCGGCGCTGCTGACGCATTGCGTGTTCGCGCACCGCTCCGACGAAGCGGGACACGCGCGCTGGCTGCAGCTCCTCGGCGTGCGGCCGTTGCTCGACCTGGAGCTGCGGCTCGGCGAGGGCTCCGGGGCCGCGCTTGCCTGGCCGCTGCTCGAGTCGGCCTGCCGCGTGCTCGCCGAAATGGCCAGCTTCGCATCGGCCGGTGTGAGCCGGCGGTCCGCGTGAACCCGCTCTCGCCATGAACGGGCGTTCCTCGTCGAGCCAGCCCACCCCGACGCGCCGACACGCCGCCCAGGCCGCGCTGCTGCATGAACTTCGGCTCTTCTTCGTTGCGCTGCAATTCCTGACGCGGCTGCCGGTGCCGGGCTGGGTCGGCTTCGAGCCGGCCTGGCTCAATCGATCGGCGCGGCATTTCCCGCTGGTCGGAACGCTGGTCGGCGCGACCGGCGCCGCCGTCGCCGTTGCCGCGCAACTCGTCTGGCCGCCGGTGGTGGCTGCCGCGCTGGCCGTTGCCGCCACGCTGTGGCTGACCGTCGCGTTCCACGAGGACGGGCTGGCCGACAGCTTCGACGCGCTGCTCGGCGCCGCACCGCGCGACAAGGCGCTGGCGATCATGAAGGATTCGCGGATCGGCAGCTACGGCGCCGCGGCGCTGCTGCTCGTGCTGCTGCTTCGCGTGCATCTGCTGGCCGAGCTGCTGGCGCGCGACCCGCTGCTCGCGGCGGCCGCCTGGGTGGCCGCGCACACGGCCGGCCGCGCAGGCGCGGTGGCGCTGATGACGCTGCTGCCCTACGCCGGCGACGAAGCGCATGCGAAGGCCAGGCCGCTGGCGCGCGAAGTACGCCGTTTCGACGCCGCGTTCGCCTGCGCGACAGGCGTCGTCCTGCTCGCCGTCGCCGCCGCCTGCCCGCCAGCGCCACCAGCGAGCTTCGTCGCCGCGACCGCCGGCCTGTGCCTGCTCACGCTGATCCTGCGGAACTGGCTGCGCGCCCGGCTCGGCGGCTACACCGGCGACACGCTCGGCGCCGCCGAGCAACTCGGCGAGGTGATCGTGCTGCTGGCCTTCGCTGCCTAGCAGGCTATCGACCCGAAAGACGAACGACCTATGGGCAGGCCGAACGAAACGCTGCATGCCTGGCGCCACCCGCGGGTCGAAGGCGCCCGGGACCGCTGTATCGGACGCACCGAACTGCCCGTCGATGCACGCCGCGCGCGACGGCTGGCGCACCGGATCCGCGCCTTCGCACGCCGCCATCGCCTGCCGCGCATCGTCGTGACTTCGCCACTGGCGCGCAGCCATGCCGTCGGCCGCTGGCTGGCTCGCTGGGGCTGGCAGCACCGGGTCGACGCTGGGCTGTCAGAACTCGACTTCGGCCAATGGGACGGCCGCCGATGGGCGGAGCTGCCGGTGCCGGAACTCGAGGCCTGGAGCGCCGACTTCACCGGATACAGGCCGGGCGGCGGCGAGTCGGTGGCCGCCCTGCTGCAGCGGGTGCGCGCATTCGACCCGGGTGCGGCGCGGATCGTCGTCACGCATGGCGGCTGGCTGTCGGCTGCGATCCGGCTGGCTCGAGAGACCGACGGCGTGGATCGGGCCCTGCGCAGCGAAGACTGGCCGCCCGCGCCCTTGCATGGCGCCCGCGTCGACCTGCCGTTACGCGACCCAACGGCGCAGTGAAGCGCAATCAGACGTGGTCGGGCACGTCGAAATTGCGTGCCACGCCCCGCATCTCGGCGGCCGGACGCGGAAAGCCGCTGCGGCCGCTCCAGTCGTGCCCGCGCCCACGCAGCCGACGCGCCCGGCCTTCGCGCCGCAGCGCTTCCGCACAAGCCAGATCCACCGCTGTGAGCGCGGCCAGCGCGACGAACGCCGACAGGCGCGGGTCGGGACGATTCCGGGCAAGCAGGCCACGCCCACCCGGCCGGGCCGATGCGAGGACCGCAAGATCGGCGAGATCGCCGGCGATACGCGCCCAGATCCAGGGCTGCGGCTTGCGGCTCATCAGCAATCCCGCTCCGCTGGCGAGCTCGCGCACGCCGAACCCGCGCACGGCTGCACGGCGGTCGCGGATTCCGGCACCGCGCTCGATGCGCGCCGGCGCGACCAATTCGGCCACACCCAGGACCAGGCTGGCCCAGCCCAGCACACGGACCAGCGGCTGTGCGATGCCGGCTTTCGGCGGCGCCTCGTCGAAGGCGCCATCTTCGGGGTAGCGCGTTTTCATGGCGTCATCACCACCTTGATGCATCCGTCGAGCTTGTCGCGAAAAGTCTCGTACATCGCCGGCCCCTCGGACAGATCCACCTGGTGCGTGATGACGAACGAAGGGTCGATCTGCCCTTCCTCGATCAGGCGCAGCAAGCCATCGGTCCAGCGGTTGACGTGCGTCTGCCCGGTGCGCACGGTCAATCCCTTGTTCATCAGTGCACCGAAGGGCAGCTTGTCGACGACGCCGCCGTAGACGCCGGGAATCGACAGCGTGCCTCCGGGCCGGCACACGTAGATCATTTCGCGCAGCACGTGCGGCCGGTCGGTCTCGAGCATCGTCGCCTGCTTGACCCGGTCGTAGACCGAGTCGATCGAACGCGTCGCATGCGCTTCGAGGCCGACCGCATCGATGCACTTCTCCGGTCCCTTGCCGCGCGTGAGCTCCTGCAGCCGCTCGATTACGCTCTCGCGGCTGAAGTCGATGGTCACCGCGCCACCGGCCGCTGCCATCGCCAGCCGTTCCGGCACCTGATCGATGCAGACGACCTGGCGCGCCCCGAGCAGCACCGCGCTGCGCACGCAGAATTGCCCGACCGGGCCGGCACCCCAGACCGCGACGGTGTCGTCCGGCTCGATCTCGCACTGCACGGCTGCCTGCCATCCGGTCGGAAAGATGTCGCCGAGGAACAGCACGCGCTCGTCATCGAGTCCGTCGGGGATCTTCACCGGCGCCACGTCGGCGAAAGGCACGCGGACGTATTCGGCCTGGCCGCCCGGATAGCCGCCGGTCAGGTGCGAATACCCGAACAGGCCGCCGGTCGGATGGCCGAAGACCTTGGCCGCCGCCTCGGCGTTGCGGTTGCTTCGCTCGCACAGCGAGAAATTGCCGCGCCGGCATTGCTCGCATTCGCCGCAGCAGATGGTGAACGGCACGACTACGCGGTCGCCGACTTTCAGCTTGTCGTTCCCCTTGCCGACCTCTACGACTTCGCCCATGAACTCGTGACCGACGACGTCGCCCGATTTCATTCCCGGCATGAAACCGTCGAACAGATGCAGGTCGGATCCGCAGATCGCGCAATGGGTCATCTTGATGATCGCGTCGCGTGGCTCCTCGATGATCGGGTCGGGGACCGTTTCGTAACGCAGGTCGTGCTTGCCATGCCAACAAAGAGCTTTCATCGGGCACCTCCAGGCGCGCAACGAAGCAAGCGCGAGACCCGATACGCTCGATGGACCGAAGCAGGAACGCTGCTTGCTCATCGGGCTTGTCCAAACAGCAGCTTTTCGCGCTCCCGCGCCGCCCCGGCCTTTGCCGCGCCGGCCCGGCCGTTCAGAGACCTTGAAACCTCACGATCCGAAACCGACCGATCCGCCATCTCCGCCCGAGCCTCCACCCTTCCCCAGGAGGATTCGGGCCGGCTGGCTGCAGATCGTCGGCGTCGGGTTGTTCGCGCTGCTGCCGATCGCCGCGTTGACCGGTGCTTTCGAAGGCGAGCGAGAGCTCGGCGCGCAGGCCGGCGATCTCGAACTCGAGGTTCTCTATCCGCAGCGGATGCGCCATGGCACCGTGGCTACGCTCGAGATCCGGCTCGTCAACCGCGGCAAAGCACCGCTGGTCGATGCAATGGTCCACGTGCCCGAGCAATACCTGTCGCACTTCGGCGACCTGCGATTTCTGCCCCAGCCGCAGCGTCTAGACGAACAGGGCGTGCAGGCTCTGCTCGGCGAGCTCGCACCGGGACAGACCCGCAAGCTGGTCGTCGCGCTGAAGGCCAATCGCCCGGGCGTTCACGACGGCCGGATCAGCGCTTCGGCCGGCGACGGCGCTGCCGCACGGATCGAAGTCGAAACCCTCGTTCTGCCCTGAGGAAGCGTCGTGGAAACTGTCTTGCGGGTCGCCGCGATCTACCTGTTCGTGTTCATCGGACTGCGCGTGATGGGCAAACGCGAGTTCGGCCAGTTGTCGGCGATCGAACTGGTCACGCTGTTGATGATCCCCGAGATCGTCTCGCAGGCGCTGACCGGCGACGACTATTCGATCACCAATGCCTTCGTCGGCGTCTCGACGCTGCTCGTGCTCGTGTTCGCGACCTCGATGGTGGCGCACCGATTCAAGAAGGTCGAAGTCGCGATCGGCGGCGTTCCCAGCGTGCTGGTACACCGCGGCAAGCTGTTCGAGCGAACCTTGAATACCGAGCGCGTCTCGCCCGACGAGATCTTCTCGGAAATGCACAAGGCCGGCCTGCAGACGCTCGACGAAATCGAATGGGCGATTCTCGAGTCGGACGGCAAGATCGCGATCGTCCCGGTGCAGCAGTCGCAGCGCGCAGGGAACGCGCTGCGCAAGGCTGCGCACGAAGACCGGCAGATCTAGGAGGCTGCGGGCCCGGCTGGCCACCTGTGTCGAAACGCCGCCGCGAACCTACAGCCGCGAACGCGCCAGCTTGGGCACATGTCCGAAGCGGCGCCGGTACGCAGTGGCGAAATTGGCCGCGCTGGTGTAGCCGGCGATTTCGGCTGCCTGACCGACCGTCAGTCCGTCCTGCTCGAGTGCGCGCCGCGCACGCAGCAGCCGGCATTCGCGCAGGTGGTCGAACACGGTAGTGCCGTACACGGCGCGAAACTGTCGCTGCAGCGTGCTCGCATTCACGCCGGCATGGCGCGCGATCTCGGTCAGCGACAGGCCGTCGGCTCGGCCCGAGGCCAGGAAGGCACGCAGATCGCGCAGGCGCCGGTGCTCTCGGGGGCGCAATTCGCTGGCCGTGGCCGGCGGTGGCAAGGCGCCGTGCTGAGGATCGAGTGTCGCCAAGGCCTCGCCGACCAGATCCAGCACACGGCTTTCAAGGTAGATGTTCTGCAGCAGCGGCTCGAGTTGCGGCGGCCGAACGATTCGCTCGGCAATGGCCAACGCACGCGGTGACACCTGCCAGTGCCGCATGGCAAGGTGATGGCGCATGAACTCTTCGAGCACGGCCGGGGCGGCGCCTGTCTGCTCGAGCCAGTCCGGGCCCAGGTTCAGGTTGACCCGTCGCGAATAAGCTCCCCGGCGGGCGCGCCGAGTGAGTTGCTCAGGTTCCGTCACCGCCACCAGCGCCGCGCTCGTGCCGCCCCAGCCGCTGGTCAGCGCCATGCGCTGTGAGCCATAGGAGACGTCGACCGAGCCTTCGAGCAGCAGGACGACGCGCAGACCCGGGTCGATCTCAGTCTGCGCGATCAGATCAACCGCCTCCTGCCCATCCTCCCAGTGCAGCAACATGCCCGGACGCAGCGTGCGCGAACGCCCCAGATGCGCACGCAGTGCGGGGTCTGCGGGCGGGTAGCCAGGCGCCACGATGCAACGGACGGGCTCGTGGAGATCAGGGGTCGTGACGGGAGAGTGAGCGGCGTGCATGAAGTCCTGATCTGACGTGGTGAGAGAGCTGCGCCGAACAGCCTCGCGCGCAAACATCTTTGTTTGTGCAGCAAACGAAAGTGGCGGCGGGATATGGGATGCTCGAAGGTGTAGTATACAAACGAAAATCATTCTCAATACGGTTCCAGGCGAGCCATCCCCCGACCCCGCCGGGCCGGCAGATGTCCTCGCGTCTCGCCGCCATGCATTCCCTCGTTCGCAAGATGTGCCGCCTGTTGGGCTGCGCGTTGATTTCGCTGTTCGCAGCCCTGCCAGCGCATGCCCGGCAGGGCACGGTCACCGTCACCGACCTCGCGGGCCGGACGGTCGCCGTTCCCGCGAACGTCGAGCGCATCCTGCTCGGCGAAGGCCGCCTGCTGCCTGCGCTCGCGGTTTTCCACAAGGGCGACCCCGCACGGCGCCTCGTCGCCATGATGGGAGAGTTCGAGAAACTCGACGCACCCGGCTACGCGCAGTGGGCAAGGGCCTTCCCGCAGATCGACCGGGTGCCGCGCGTGGGCCGCACCACCAGCGGCAGCTTCAGCGACGAACAGGCCATCGCGCTTCGGCCGCAGCTCGCGATCCTGGGCCTGGCGGGCGGCCACGGCCCGAGCGAGCGCGATCGCGAGACGCTCGCACGTCTGGAGGCAGCCGGCGTCGCTGTAGTGTTCATCGATCTGCGCCACGATCCGCTGGGCAACACGCCGCGCAGCATGCTGGTGCTCGGTGAAGTCCTCGACAAGCAGGCCGAGGCCGAGGCGTTTGTCACCTTCTGGCGCAAGCAGCTCACGCTGGTGACCGAGCGACTCGCCGAGGTCCGGCCCGAATCGCCCACGGTATTCCTCGAAAACCGCGTCGGCCTTTCGGAAGGCTGCTGCGACACGATGGTGGGCCTCGTGGGCAAGCTGCTCGACGCGGCCGGCTCGCGCAATGTCGCAAAGGACCTGATCCCCGGCGAGTTCGGCACGCTGAACCCCGAGTTCCTGATCGCTCGCCAGCCGGACTTCTACATCGGCACCGGTATCGGCGCGCTGACCACGGCTCAGCAGACGCCGCTGCGCATCGTGCTCGGCGCCGACGCCACGCCCGAGGCGGCGCGCGCCTCGCTCGCGCGCGCCGTGCAGCGCCGCGGCATCGCGCAGCTGCAGGCCGTGAAGGAAGGGCGCGCCTACGCCATGTGGCACCACTTCTACAACTCGCCGTTCAACGTGGTGGCCGTGCAGGTGTTCGCCAAGTGGCT
>CALLYQ010000458.1 GCA_937858875.1 uncultured Lautropia sp.
TGCCGGTCGAGCAGGCGATCGACGAGCAGCGCGAGCGGCACGTCCGGGTAGTGGTGGTGCCCCATCACGACCCGGCCGTCGAGCGCCTGGATCGCGTGGCGCACGAGCCTTGCCGAACAGCGTGTGCCGGAGACGGAGAGGCCGGCGCTGAAAGCCAGGCGGCGCGCGTCGGCGGTTGCCGTGCTCGGGCCGGACGGCGTTCCGGTGGAAGCGGCGCAATCGGCATCTGCTGCGATCGACGACGTGTCGACCGGCGACGCATCTGGCGATGAGGCGGCCGGCGCCGCTGCGTCGGGCGCCGCTGCGTCGGGCGCTGGGCCGGATTCGCAATCGGCAGATCCGGCGAGCGCCGAAGACGACGCCGGCTCGGCGGCCGAAGAGGCCGCCCCTGCCGCCGATGAAGACAACGCGAAATCCTTCCACCGCCGGCTCGAGCGTCGACTGCGCCGCTGGCACCGTCGCATCGCCGAAGACGCGCGGATCTTCGACGAGCTCGACGAGGAAAGCGTCCATTCGCTGCGCAAGCGGATCAAGCGCCAGCGCTACGCGGTCGAGTTCTTCACGCCGGTGCTGGGCCGGCGCAAGTCGGAGCGCTACCTCGAGCCGCTGTCGGCGATTCAGGACCGGATGGGCGAACTGAACGACCTGTTCGTTGCCCGAGCCCGATACGAGGAGATCGTCGCGACCGATCCGGCCGCCTGGTTCGCGCTCGGCTGGCTCGCGGCGCGTATCGCCGAGGTTCGCGCGCTGGCCGGGCCGGAGCTGATCCGGCTGGCGAAGGCCGAGCCGCCGACGGGCTGAAGCTTCGATCCGTGCGGGCGGCTGTCACATTTTCGTCATCGCCGGCCTCTAAGCTTTCGGGAACGAAGCTCCTACTTCACGGATACAGTTCATGAAAAAGCTTGTCAGTATTCTCGCCGGTGGTCTCTGCGCGGTCTCGATGTCCGCCCAGGCCGTCGACATCACGGGCGCGGGTGCGTCGTTCCCGGCCCCGGTCTATGCGAAGTGGGCCGAAGCCTACAAGGCCAGCACCGGCGCCTCGATGAACTACCAGGCGATCGGCTCGGGCGGCGGCGTCAAGCAGATCATGTCGAAGACCGTCGACTTCGGCGCGTCCGACGATCCGATTCCCGGCGAGCAGCTCAGCAAAGATGGTCTCGTCCAGTTTCCCGCGGTCGTCGGCGGCATCGTCCCGGTCATGAACGTCGAGGGCGTGGCCCCCGGGCAGCTCCAGCTGAGCGGCGAGGTCCTCGCCAAGCTGTTCCGCGGCGCGATCAAGACCTGGAACGATCCTGCGATCGCCGCGCTGAACCCCGACGTCAAGCTGCCTTCCACGGCGATCACCGTCGTCTATCGTTCCGACTCCTCGGGCACGACGGCCGGTTTCACCAACTACCTGGCCGAGGTTTCCTCCGAGTTCAAGGACGCCATCGGCGCCGGCAAGACGGTCAACTGGCCGACCGGCATCGGCGGCAAGGGCAACGCGGGCGTTGCGGCCAACGTCGAAGATCAAGGGTTCGCTCGGCTACGTCGAATACGCCTACGCCAAGCAGAACAAGCTGACGCACGCGGCGCTGATCAACCGCGACGGCAAGGTCGTCCAGCCCGACGAGAAAACCTTCGCGGCGGCGGCAGCCAACGCCGACTGGACCGCGGCTCCGGGCTTTGGCGTGAACCTGAACAACCAGCCCGGCGAAGCTGCCTGGCCGATCACCTCGGCGACCTACATCCTGATGCACAAGACCGCCGAGAAGCCGGAGAGTTCGGCCGAAGTGCTGAAGTTCTTCCGCTGGGCGCTGAACAACGGCCAGCAGATGGCGGTCGAGCTCGATTACGTGCCGCTGCCGGACAACGTCGTCAAGCTGATCGAGGCTTCTTGGAACCAGATCGGCGATGCCTCGGGCAAGCCGGCCCTCGGTGACTGAATCCCGCCACCGCGGATGCGACCGGTGCCGTTCGGCAGCCGGTCGCCATGCGGCGGTGTGACCTCCCGGTCACACCGCCGATTCGCTTCGACACACCAACGGCATGAAGAAACCGATGGCCATTCCTGCTAATCCTTCGGCTCGGGACATCGGTAGTCCTGCGACGGCTCCGCGCGGCGAGCATGCACAGGCGATACTGGCGGCCCGGGTCCGCCGCTTCGCGATGCAGGACCGCCTGTTCGGCGGGCTGACCTTCTGTTTCGCGGCGCTGGTGCTGCTGAGCCTGCTCGGCATCCTGGTCTCGCTGTTCATCCAGGCCTGGCCGGCGCTGAGCGAGTTCGGCATCTCGTTCCTCTGGGGAACTACCTGGAGTCCGTCCGACAACGTGTTCGGCGCCGTGATCGGCGTCTACGGCACGCTGGTCAGCTCGGCGATCGCACTGATCGTGGCGGTGCCGATCAGCTTCGGCATCGCGGTCTTCCTGACCGAGACCTGCCCGCTGTGGGCGCGTCGCCCGCTGGGTACGGCGATCGAGCTGCTGGCCGGCGTCCCGTCGATCATCTACGGGATCTGGGGCCTGTTCATCCTGGCGCCGCTGTTCCAGGAGCACGTGCAGCCCTGGCTCGGTGCGACCGGGCTGCCGTTGTTTTCCGGCCCGCCGCTGGGCATCGGAATGCTGACCGCCGGACTGGTGCTGGCGCTGATGATCATTCCGTTCATCGCCTCGGTCATGCGCGACGTCTTCGAGACGGTGCCGGGCGTGCTCAAGGAATCGGCCTATGGAATCGGCTGCACTACCTGGGAAGTCGTGCGCAGCATCGTGCTGCCTTACACGCGAATCGGCGTCATCGGCGGCATCATGCTCGGGCTGGGGCGCGCGCTCGGCGAGACGATGGCGGTCACCTTCGTGATCGGCAACGCCAATCGCCTCGCGGCGAGCCTGTTCGCACCCGGCAACTCGATCGCGTCCACGCTGGCCAACGAGTTCGCCGAGGCGGAGCCGAACCTGCACATCCCGGCGCTGTTCGCGCTGGGTCTCCTGTTGTTCGTCATCACCTTCGTGGTGCTGGGCATCGCCAAGTGGCTCACGCAGCGCAGCGCTGCTCGCGCCGGCAACTGAGGCAGCCTCGCAATGAACCGATCGCTCTACATGCGACGCAAGTTCGTCAACCGTGTCGGCCTGACCTTGTCGGGCGGCGCGATGCTGATCGGGCTGTCCGCGCTCGCCTGGATCCTCTGGACGCTGTTCTTCAACGGCCTGTCGGCCTTCGGGGTCGACTTTTTCCTGAATTCGACGCCGGCACCAGGCAGCCCCGGCGGCGGACTGGCGAACGCGATCGTCGGCAGCCTGCTGATGGTCGGTTTCGCAACGCTGGTGTCGACGCCGATCGGCATCCTGGCCGGAATCTATCTGGCCGAGTTCGGGGCGACGTCGAAGTTCGCGGCGCTGACGCGTTTCCTGACCGACATCATGCTGTCGGCGCCGTCGATCGTCATCGGCCTGTTCGTCTACGCAATCGCCGTGGCCACGGTCAACCATTTCTCCGGCTGGGCCGGGTCGCTGGCGCTGAGCCTGATCGCGGTGCCGGTGGTCGTGCGCACGACCGAGAACATGCTCAAGCTGGTGCCGGGCAGCCTGCGCGAGGCGGCGTTCGCGCTCGGTGCGCCGCGCTGGAAGGTCAGCCTCGCCGTGACGGTGCGCGCCGTCAAGGGCGGCATCATCACAGGCGTGCTGCTCGCGGTTGCACGGAT
>CALLYQ010000459.1 GCA_937858875.1 uncultured Lautropia sp.
CGCACGCTGCCGCGATCGGGCGCGAACATTCCCGAGATCAGGTTGAAGGCTGTCGTCTTGCCGGCGCCGTTCGGCCCGATCAGCGCATGGATCTCGCCCTGCTTCAGCACGAGGCTCGCGTCGACGACGGCCTTGATCCCGCCGAAGTGCTTGGCGATGCCCTGGACTTCGAGCGCGGGCGCGCCGGTGGCGACCGCTTCGGAAGTCGGACGCAGGAAGTCCGGCAGCGGCAGGCCCTCGTGAATCTGTCGCTTGCTCATTGCCGCCGCGTCCTCCGGTGGCGGCCGCAGGCGGTCGCGGATCCGGCCCCAGACGCCGATCAGCCCGTTCGGCGAGAACAGGATGAAGGCGATGAACAGCAGTCCGAAATACAGCAGCCAGTTCGGCGTGAAGATCGACAGGTATTCGCGGAACAGGATGTAGAACAGCGCGCCGAGCGCCGGGCCGATCAGGCTGCGCATGCCGCCGATGATGACCATCGCGAGCAGCTCGCCCGAGAAGATCACCGAGGTCGGCTCGGCTGACGCAAAGCGATGATGAAAGGCCAGCAAAGCCCCGGCCAGGCCGGTGATCGTGGCCGAGATCGTGAACGCCAGCAGCTTGTAGCGGTTCGTGTCGTAGCCCTGGAAGGCGGCGCGCTGTTCGTTCTCGCGAATCGCGACGATCACGTGTCCGAACGGCGAGCGCAGCAGGCGCTGGAACAGGTACAGCACGCCGAAGCCGATCAGGCTCACGACGACCAGGAACACGACCGGATCGTCGAGATCGACCGGGCCGATCGCCGGCCGGACGATGCCGCCCAGGCCCGATTCGCCGCCGGTCAGCGCCGTCCAGCGGAACGCGATCGCGAAGGTCAGCGCCGACAGCGCGAGCGTGAGCAGAGCGAAATAGACGCCGCGCCGGCGCAGGATCAGGAAACCCATGGCGAGTGCGAGCACGGCCACGAAGACGAGCGCGAACAGCAGCGGCGGCACGAACTGCCGCTCGAACCAGTGCAGCTGGCTCAGTGCGGCCGCGTAGGCGCCGATGCCGAACCAGGCGCCATGACCGAACGAGGTCAGGCCGGTATGGCCGAGAAGCAGGTTCAGCCCGAGCGCGGCGATCGAGAAGATCACGAGGTCGGTCGCCGAAGTCAGCGTCAGCCCGACGGCCAGCAGCAGCAGCGGTGCGATCAGCAGGCCGAGCGCGCCTGCGGCAAGCGTCCGGTATTTCGACGGAATCATCGCGATACGCTCATTCGAAGCGCTCGATCCGTTCGCCGAGCAGCCCGCGCGGGCGGAACAGCAGCACCAGCATCATCAGCAGGTACATCGAAGCCTCGCCGGCCGGCGGGAAGAAATGGATCGTGACCCCGCGCACCACGCCGACCAGCACGGCCGCCAGCACCACGCCCCAGAAGCTGCCGAGCCCGCCGATCACGACGACGACGAAGGCGGCGGTCATGATCTCGGCACCCATGGCCGGATGTACGCCGGCGATCGGCGCGAACAGCACCCCGGCCAGCGCCGCCAGCCCGACGCCGAGCACGACGATCGCGGTCATGTACGGCTGCAGCCGGATCCCGAGCACTGCCACCATGTCGGGCTTCTGGACCCCGGCGCGCACGACGCGCCCGAACGCGGTCTTGTTCAGCAGCAGCCAGATCGCGATCAGCACGGCGACGACGACGCCGAGCATCGTCAGCCGATAACGCGAGTACAGGAACTCGCCGACCGTGACGTTGCCCCTGAGCGCCGACGGAATCGAAGCGGGCAAGGGCGCCGCCCCCCAGACCATCCGGATCAGTTGCTCGACGACCATCGCGAGCCCGAAGGTCAGCAGCAAGCCGATGATCGGATCGGCCGAGTAGAAGCGGCGCAGCAGGAAACGCTCGAACAGGATGCCGAGCAGGCCGACGAGCAGCGGCGACGCGACGAGCGCGCCGCCGAAACCGGCGTACTTGGTGATCTCGATCGCGAAGTACGCGCCCAGCGCATAGAAGGCGCCATGGGCGAGGTTCACGACCCCGCCCAGGCTGAAGATCATCGACAGGCCGAGCGCGAGCAGCAGGTAGTACCCGCCGACCAGCAGGCCGTTGACGATCTGTTCGAGCAGGAATATCGCCGCCACGCAAGCTGCTCCGTCAGCTCATCTTGCAGGCATTCTCTTCCTGGGTCGGCGCGAGCGCCTCGAGCTTGTCCGAAGCGCCCGGTACCGGCTCGCTGAGCGCGAGGAAGTCCCAGGCGGCCTTGCCCTTGGGCTTCGGCGACATCGTGTACATCTCCTGCATCAGCTGGTGGTCCCAGGCGCGGAAATGCCCGTTGCGGCCTTTCAGGATGTCGAAATCGGCCTCCTTCTCGAAATGCTCGATGAGTTTTTCGGTGTCGGTCGACTTGATCTCCTCGACTGCGCGCGCGATGGCTTTCATCGTCATGTAGTCGGCCCAGGCCTGGTCCTCGGGCGGCTTGCCGTATTTCGCGGTGAACGCATCGACGAAAGGCTGCACTCCCTGGCCCTTGACGTCGTAGTGCCAGCGCACCGGCCATGTCCCGGAGAAGTTGTCGGCACCGGCCGCCCATGCGAAGGCCGGGGCCAGGTCGAAGCCGACGATCGGATACGGCAGGCCGAACTCCGCGTACTGCTTGACGAAGATCGTGACCTGGTTGCCGGCCAGGTTCGAGACGACGACATCAGGCCGGGCCTGCCTGATCTTCAGCAGGAACGGGCTGAAGTCGGTCGCGTCGGTGGCGACCAGCGCGTTGTCGACGAGCTGGCCCTTGTTCCGCTCGAGGAATCGTTTTGCGACTCGCAGCAGGTCGTGGCCGAACGCGTAGTCGGCGGTCAGCCCGAACCACTTCTTGCCGGCCACCATGTCGTCGCGCAACAGCGCAGTGCCGCAGGCGTTCACGTACATCGTGTTCGCCGCCTCGACGTGGAACATGTAGCGGTTGCAGCTCTTGCCGCGCAGTTCGTCGGAGTTGCAGCCGGTGTTGATGAACAGCTTCTTGTTGCGCGCCGCGACCTGCGAGATCGCCAGGCCCGACGCCGACGAGATCTCGCCGATCAGCATGATCGCGCCGTCGCGTTCGAGTTGACGCTGTGCCTTGCTCGACGCGGTGGCCGGATTGATCGAATCCTCGGACAGCAGATCGATCTCGCGGCCGAGCATGCCGCCGCCCTGGTTGATTTCCTCGACGGCGAGCTTGATCCCCATCGCGCCGTATTCGCCGATCGGGCCGAGAAAGCCGGTCATCGGCGTCAGGTGGCCGATGCGGATCTTGTCCGGCTGTGCGCGAACGATTGCCGGAAATCCTCCAATGGCCGCGGTCGTGCCGAGAGCGGCTCCGCTCAGCAGCAGGCGACGGCGATCGGTTGCGGTGGGCGTCTGAGGTCTGGCCACGGATTTCATTCGGAGTCCCCTCGATCTGGTGTTTTGCGCTGGAGCCGGTATCGTGTTTGATATTTGATCAAACCGCAAGACCAGCAACCGAATCGAGGATCGAGCGTCGTGTCGAGCTTCCTGGCGCAGGCCCGTCCGATCGAACGCGAGTCGCTGTCGCGGCGCGTCTACCGGGACCTGCGGGAAATGCTGATCGCCGGCCAGTTGCAGCCCGGCGAGCGCCTGACGCTGGACGGTGTCGCGAAAGCGCTGGGCACCAGTCACATGCCGGTGCGCGAGGCGATGCGCCAGCTTGCCGCCGAGCGCGTGCTCGAGGCCTTGCCGAACCGGGCGCTGAGGGTGCCGGTGATGACGCGGACGCGGTTTCGCGAACTGCTGGCGGTGCGCAAGATGCTCGAAGGCCGGGCCGTCGAACAGGCAGCGGTGTCGATCGACGAAGTGCGGCTCGGCAATGCCGAAGGGCTGAACGCGGCCTTCCGCGAGGTCATCCATTCGGCCCGCCCCGACGTCGCCGCGCTGATTCGGCTGAACCAGCAGTTGCATTTCGCCGTCTACGCGGCCTGCGGCAACCAGGTGATGATCGAGCTGATCGAGTCGCTGTGGCTGCAG
>CALLYQ010000460.1 GCA_937858875.1 uncultured Lautropia sp.
GGCGACGATCTCGCGCTCGCGCTGCTCGACCATCACCTCCAGGCGCGCTTCGGCCTTCTTCGGGTCGCTGACCAGTTCCGTGGTGGCGGCCACGCGCACGCGTCGGCGAAACTCGGCGCCGATCGCCGAGGTCGGCGCGAAGCCGACGTACAACGTGCGGAACGGCAGTGCCGCCGAGCGGCGAAGCTGGAAGCCGCAGCCGGCCAGCCCCGCGGCGCCGAAGATCGACACGAAGCCGCTCAGGGCCAGGCGTCGACCTGGCTGGGCAACCCGGCGCGGGGCTTGCGGCTGGCGGCCCGGCGCGCGCACCGGAAGTGCAGCCGCGCTTCGGGGTCGATCCGGCATGGTCTCAAACGACCAGATTGACCAGCCGCCCCGGCACGACGATGACCTTGCGCGGCGTGCGCCCCTCGGCATGCCGGGCCCAGGCCTCGGTGGCTGTGGCGGCGGCTTCGATCGCCCCCTTGTCGGCCTGCGCTGCGACGCGCACGGCACCGCGCACCTTGCCGTTGATCTGCAGCACCAGTTCGATTTCGTCCTGGACCAGCGCGGCCTCGTCGGCCTGCGGCCAGCGGGCATCGAGCAGGTCGCCGGACTCCGCGTGAAGCCCCAGTGCCTGCCAGAGCGCGTGCCCGAGGTGCGGCACGACCGGATACAGTACGCGCACGAGGATCGAGGTCGCCTCGCGCAGCACGCTGGCGCTGGCGGGATCTTCAGGCAGCGACGTGCCCTCGATCGCGTTGAGCATCTTCATTGCCGCCGACACGACTGTGTTGTATTGCTTGCGCTGGTAGTCGTAGTCGGCCTGGCGCAGGATCGTGTGGATCTCGCGGCGCAGCGCCTTCTGCGCGTCCCCGAGCGTGGCCGCGTCGATCGGGCCGGCCGTGCGCACCGCTTCGTGGTGCGCGTGCGCGCTCGCCCAGACGCGGCGCAGGAAGCGCTGCGCGCCCTCGACGCCGGTGCCCGACCATTCGAGCGTCTGCTCCGGCGGCGACGCGAACATCACGAACAGCCGCGCCGTGTCGGCGCCGTACTGGTCGATCAGCGACTGCGGGTCGACGCCGTTGTTCTTGCTCTTCGACATCGTGCCGATGCCTGCGTACTCGACCGGCAGGCCATCGGTCTTCGAGCGGCAGCCGGCGGGCTTGCCGTGCTCGTCGTGCAGCCACTCGACGTCGTCGGGCCAGAAGTATTCGGTGCCGCGCTTGTCGTTCTTGCGCAGGAAGATGTGGTTCAGCACCATGCCCTGGCACAGCAGGTTGCTGAACGGCTCGTCGAAACGGACCAGGCCGCGCTGCGGGTCATCCGGGAAATCGCCGTGGATGTCGCGCATGACCTTGGTCCAGAAGCGCGCGTACAGCAGGTGCAGCACTGCATGTTCGATGCCGCCGATGTACTGGTCCATCGGCATCCAGTAGTCGTTGCGCGCGTCGACCATCGCGTCGTCGTTGTCCGGCGAGCAATAGCGCATGTAGTACCACGACGAATCGACGAAGGTGTCCATCGTGTCGGTCTCGCGGCGCGCCGGCTTGCCGCATTTCGGGCAGCTGCATTTCAGGAAGGCCTCGTGTTTCGCCAGCGGGTTGCCGCTGCCGTCGGGGACGAGGTCTTCGGGCAGCACGACCGGCAGGTCGGAGTAGGGCACCGGCACCGGGCCGCAGTCGCCGCAATGGATGATCGGGATCGGCGTGCCCCAGTAGCGCTGGCGCGAGACGCCCCAGTCGCGCAGCCGGTACTGCACGCGCTTTTCGCCGAGGCCCTTGCCGGCCAGGTCAGCGGCGATCGCATCGACGGCGGCGTCGTAGGCGAGGCCGTCGTACTTGCCCGAGTTCACGCAGACGACGCCATCCTTGCGCGCGTACCAGTCCTGCCAGCCGTCGGTCGAGAACGCCGCCTCGTCGGCGCTGCCGGGGTCGCCGGCCAGCCCGATCACCTGCCGGATCGGCAGGCCGAATTTCTTCGCGAACTCGAAGTCGCGTTCGTCGTGGCCGGGCACACCCATGACCGCGCCGTCGCCGTAGCTCATCAGCACGTAGTTGCCGACCCAGACCTCGATCGGCTCGCCGGTCAGCGGATGCGTGACGCTCAGGCCGGTGGCCAGCTCGGCCTCGGTAACGCCGCCGTGACGGCACTCGTCGACGAAGGCCTTCAGTTCCGGGTCCCTGGCAGCCGCTGCCGTTGCGATCGGATGCTCGGGCGCGACGGCGACGAAGGTCACGCCCATGATCGTGTCGGCGCGCGTCGTGAACACGTACATGCGGCCGTCGTCGATCAGTGCGCCGTCGGCGTCGCGAATCTCGTGCGTGAACGCGAAGCGCACGCCGACCGAGCGGCCGATCCAGTTCTCCTGCATCAGCTTGACGCGCTCGGGCCAGCCCAGGCCTTCGAGCGCGCCCAGCAGTTCGTCGGCATAGCGCGTGATGCCGAGGTAGTACATCGGGATCTCGCGCTTCTCGACCAGCGCACCGGAGCGCCAGCCGCGCCCGTCGATGACCTGCTCGTTGGCGAGAACCGTCTGGTCGACCGGGTCCCAGTTGACGGTGCCGGTCTTCAGGTAGGCGATGCCGTGCTCGAGCATCTTCAGGAACAGCCACTGGTTCCACTTGTAGTAGTCGGGCGAGCAGGTGGCGACCTCGCGCGACCAGTCGATCGCCAGCCCCATCGCCTGCATCTGCTTCTTCATGTAGGCGATGTTGTCCCAGGTCCACTTGGCCGGCGCCACGGCGTTCTTCATCGCCGCGTTCTCGGCCGGCAGCCCGAATGCGTCCCAGCCCATCGGCATCAGCACGTTGTAGCCGTTCATCCGCAGATGCCGGTACATCACGTCGTTGATCGTGTAGTTGCGCACGTGACCCATATGCAGCTTGCCCGACGGGTAGGGCAGCATCGAGCACGCGTAGAACTTGCCCTTCGGAAAGCGGGGGTCGTTCTCGATCGCGCGGTACGCGTCGATCGCCTGCCAATGGGCCTGGACGGCGGTTTCCACCGCGCGGGCATCGTACTTGTCTTGCATGGGACGCATGAAGGCGGGTCGCGGGAAACCTTCGAGTCTACACGGCGACCGGCTGGCCGAACGACGATTCCGGCGCGCGCCGGCGCGATTGCGGGTAAACTTCCTGTCCGACAATGACAGCCACGGGCAAGCCTGCCGTGATCGGCTGTTCGAGACCGTGAACCCATCCGACAGCCTCCTGGCGCTCGCATTCCAAGACCAGAATGAGCGATTACACGTCCGTCCGCCCGTCCAGTTCAGAGTTCGAATCGCAGGATCCGCTCGAACAGGATGACATCCGCGCGCCGGCCCGTTCCGCGGCGCCCGGCGAAGACGCCGTTCCCGCGGGTTCGGCGATCCTGCGCGCGATCCGCATCCTCGAAACGATCGCCGCCGCCCACGAACCGCCGCAACTGGCCGAGATCTGCAAGGCCGTCGACCTGCCCAAGCCGACGGTGTTCCGCATTCTCGCCACGCTCGAACATGCCGGCCTCGTGGCCCGCGAGCCGGGCAGCAAGCGCTACCAGTGCGGCCCGCGCATGAACGGCCTGGCGAGTTCGGCGCTGCTGACTTCGCCGTCGCGCGGTGCGCGGCGCGGCATTCTCGAAGAACTCGTCGAGCAGGTCGGCGAGACCTGCAACCTGACTGTCGCCAACGGCAATTCGGTGCTCTGCCTCGACCGTGTCGAGACCGCCTGGCCGCTGAAGATCACGATCACGGCCGGCACCAGCGTGCCGATCCACTCGTCGGCCAGCGGCAAGCTGTTCCTCGCCCACCTGCCGCGCCGCAGCCGCGACCGTCTGATCCGGCAGTTGCCGCTGGTCCGGCATACGCAGCACACGGTGACCGATCCGGCGCGCCTGGCCGAAGAGGCCGAGAAGATCCGCCAGCAGGGCTACGCGACCGAAGTCGAGGAGTACCTGGCCGGCATCTGCTGCCTGGCAGTGCCGGTGCAGGATGGCGACGGCCGCGTCGTGGCCGCGCTGTCGGTGCACGCGCCACTGGCCCGGCTGCCGATCGAACAGGCGGTCGAGTTGCTGCCCGAGATGCAGAGCGCCGCCGAGGCGATGGCGCAGACGCTCGACTGGTAGTCCAAGCGGGCGAGCCGTTGCCAGACGGCCTGCTAGCGAAACACCACGGTCTTCGCGCCGTTCGGCACGATCCGGTGTTCGGCGTGCCACTTGACCGCTCGCGCCAGCACGACGCTTTCGATGTCGCGGCCGATCGCAGTCAGCGTGGCGACATCCATCGAATGGTCGACGCGTTCGACGTCCTGCTCGATGATCGGGCCCTCGTCGAGCACGGTGGTCACGTAGTGCGCGGTCGCGCCGATCAGCTTGACGCCCCGATCGTGGGCCTGCTGGTACGGCCGCGCACCCTTGAAACTCGGTAGGAACGAGTGATGGATGTTGATTGCGCGGCCCTCGAGCC
>CALLYQ010000461.1 GCA_937858875.1 uncultured Lautropia sp.
GCCGCTTGCCCAGCGCAGCCCGCGTTCGGTTGTCGAAGCCGCTGCCGACGTTGCCGGCGTAGCGCAGCTTGCCGGCTTCGTCGTTGACCGCCAGCAGAAGCGATCCGAGCGCTTCGCGCGAACCCTTCGGGTCGGTGAAGCCCACGACGACGAATTCCTGCCGCAGGCCGGTCTTCAGCTTGATCCAGTCGCTCGAGCGGCGCGAGCGGTACGGGGAGCCGCGCCGCTTGCCGATCAGCCCTTCGAGGCCGTTGCGCCGAGCGGCTTCGAGCAGCGACGCGGGGTCGGCGTCGAAGGACTCGCTGAAGTGAATTCGTGCGGCGCCCTCGCCCAGGACCGAGGCCAGCAGTTCGCGCCGCGCCGACAATTCGCAGTCGCGCAGATCGTACCCGTCGAAATACGGCAGGTCGAAGACGAAGTAGTCGAGCGCGTCGGTGCCGAAGCCGTCGAACGCGTTCTGCAGTGCCTGGAATTCCGGCACGCCCAGCGCGCCGATCGCAACGAGCTCGCCGTCGAGCCAGGCCTTTCCGAGATTCATGGCGCGGATCGACTCGGTCAGCGCGGGCAGCCGGTCGGTCCAGTCCTTGCCGGTTCGGGTGAAGCAGCGCACGTCGTCGCCGTCGATGCGCACCAGCAGCCGGTAGCCGTCGAACTTCGGCTCGTAGGCCCAGTCGCCGTTCGACGGCGGCGCGGCGACCAGGCTGGCCAGTTGCGGCGAGAGTCGTTGCGGCAGCGGGGCTCGGCGTGCGCCATCTGGGCGGGCGCCCTCGCGTAGCGCGGTTTCGCCGGTGCCGGGGCGCTTGTCCTCGTCGGCCTCCTTGCGCTTCATCAGCAGCCAGGATTCCTTGCCGTCGCCGCCTTTCGCGCTGCGGCCGCCGGTACGCACCAGCACCCAGCGTCCGGTCAGGCGTTCGCCCTGCAGCTCGAACTCGAGCTTCCCGTCGCGATAGCCGGCATTCGGATCGCCTTCGGGTATCCAGGTGCCGCGGTCCCAGATGTTCACCGTGCCGGCGCCGTACTGCCTCGGTGGAATCACGCCTTCGAAGTCGGCGTAGGACAGCGGATGGTCCTCGACATGGACCGCCATCCGCTTGATCGCCGGATCCATGCTCGGCCCTTTCGGGACGGCCCAGCTCTTCAGCGTGCCGTCGAGCTCGAGGCGAAAGTCGTAATGCAGCCTGCGCGCGTGATGCTCCTGGACGACGAAGATCCGTTCGTCGCCCGACGGCGTCTCGCTGCCCTGCGGCTCCGGCGATTGCCTGAAGTCGCGCCGGCTCCGATAGTGCGACAGCTGGTCCGGTGCAGACCGGCTGGCCGGCGCTGACCGCGCTTGCCTCATGCTGCACTCGCGCGTCGCGCGGAGGCGGCGCTGCGGCGCGCCCCGGTCTTGCCGGCGGCGCTCTTTCGCGTCGACGCCGTCTTGCTTCCGCGGCTCCCGGTCGCTCCTTTCGCGGCCGTCGTCTTGCGTTTCGTGCCGGAACGCGAACCGCTCGAACCCGCCTTGCCGCCGGCCAGGCTTCGGTCAGGTCGATGATGTCTGCGCCGGGGCCGCTTTCGGCGGGCGCCTCCTCGATCGGCTGCACGCGCTCGGTGTCGCCGGCCTTGGCCTTGCGCTCGACCAACTCCATGATCCGATCGCCGAAGGAGTCGCGATAGTCGACCGGCTCGAAGTGGGTGCTCATGTCCTCGACCAGCTTCGCGGCCATCGACAGTTCCCGCTGGCTCAGCCCGGAGGCTTTGGAACCTTCGGGCGGCAGCTCGAGCCCTTCGAAGGAGCGGACCTCGCCGCCCCAGCGCAGCAGGTTCAGGACCAGCGCAGGCCCCGAGGGCACGAGCGCAGCCAGGTACTGGCGCGTGTGGATCACGACGCGAGCCAGTCCGACCCGCCCGGTATCGAGCAAGGTTTCGCGCAGCAGCGCATAGACCTTGCTGCTGTTGCCGGCCGGCGCCAGGTAGTACGGGCGTTCGAGGTAGACGAAGGGGATCTCGGCCGCCTCGACGAAGGCCTCGATGTCGATCGATTGGGTAGCCTTGGGAAATGCCTCGGCGATCTCCTCGTCGCTCAGGACGACGTACTGGCCCTTCTTGTACGCCACGCCCTTGACGATGTGCTTGCGATCTATTTCGCGGCCGGTGCGCTTGTTGACGCGCTTGTATCCGACGGGATCGAGGCTGCGACTGTCGAGCCAGTCGAAATCGATCCCGCTCTCGTCAGTGGCCGAGTACAGGCTGACCGGGATATGGACGAGCCCGAAATTGATTGCACCTTTCCAAAGCGCGCGACTGGCCATTCGAATCGACGAAGAAGACAGGCAGGAATCTCCGCTGCGGGAGGCGGATCAAGGAACGAGCAATCGCCACGCCCGGCTCCATGGCCGGGAGCGGGCATCCGGCTTGCCGAGTCGCGGCTACCGAACAAAACGGAGCAAATCATGGGTAAGTATCTGATTGGCTGGCTGCTTGGCGTTCCCGCGGTCGTTCTGATCCTGCTCTACCTGGTATTCGGCGCCTGATCGCCGCGCGAGCTTGCCAATGCATGAACCACCGAAACCGTATCCGGCGCCCCAGGACATCCCCGGTTCTGCACCGGGGCCGAATCCCGGGTCTCCGGTCCAGCCGGGCCCCGAGCCCGAGACCCCGCCGGAGGTGCCTCCGACCCTTCCGCCGGGCGAGCAACCCCCACCGGAGATCGACGATCCACGGCCGCCGGATGCCACGCCGCCGGTGCGCGAGCCGCCCGGGATGCCTCCGCCGATGGGCGTCAAACCATCTGGCGCCTTTCCGGTCGAGTGACACGGAGGCTGCGTCGAGGCGACAATGGCACGATCCAGCATGGAGGTCACGAACATGAACGATCTGGCATCCGGCGACCAGCCCGGATCGCATACCGCCTCGGAGACGGGGACCTCGGCTCGCGAGTCCCTCGAGCGAGCCCGCGAAGGGGTTCACCAACTCGTCGATCGTGTCGCCGACCGGGCGATCGGCCGCGCGAGCGACATCGAGGCGGTGCAGGAGCGCTGGTTGTCGGACCTGCGGGACAAGGTGGGCCGGCAGCCGATCACGACCGTCGCCGTGGCCGCCGCGGTCGGCGTGCTGCTGGGGCGGCTGCTGGGTCGCGGCTGAACCAGCGCCACGAAACGCAGTGGACTGAACCCGCCATAGCCCTCTCGTCTCCTTCCTGGCGCCGGCACGCACTCGGTGACGCCCGGGTGCCTGCGGCCGGGTGGCGCCCCGATGCCGGCGGCGCCGTCAGGCACCGCTCTTGCTGCGCGTGCGATCGCGTCGCTGGACCGGCGCTTCATCTACAGGAGGGAAGTTCATGATCAACCTGATCGTCTGGCTCGTCGTCGGTGGCCTGATAGGCTGGCTCGCCAGCGTCCTCATGCGTACCGACGCTCAACAAGGCGTGCTTCTGAACGTTGTGGTCGGCATCGTCGGTGCTGCGCTGGCGGGTTTCATCATCTCGCCTCTGCTGGGTATCCCGACCATCAATCAGAACGCATTCAGCTTCGGCGCCTTGCTCGTGTCGCTGATTGGTGCTGTGATCCTGCTGGCGATCGTGAACCTGTTCCGCCGCGGGCGCGTCCGATAGCCCCGTTCCGGTTCGGCGCCCGACGTCCGGCCTGATCGGTTCGCCGGTCGCGGGCCGTCGATCCGCTGCCTTTCACGCTCGAAACAGGACAGAATCACGACATGCGTCGAACCGAAGACCGACCCGATCGAGGCCTTGGCGCCATCCTGCACACGCTGCAGGCACTGCTCGAGGAACTGCCCGGCCTCGTCAGCGACCGGGTTCGGCTGCTTGCGCTGGAACTACGCCTGGCCGGCAAGTCGCTCGGCACGATGCTCGTGATGGCCCTTGCCGCGCTCGTCTTCGGCGGTACGGCCTGGGTCGCACTATGGGTCGGTGTCGTCGCGGCGCTGGTTGCGGCCGACCTGCACTGGGCCTGGGCGGTCGGCCTCGTGCTGCTGGTCAACCTGGCCGCTGCCGCCTTCGCGGTGATCCGCGCGTTGCGTCTGGTCGGCCGGCTCGCTTTGCCGGCGACCGTCCGGCACCTCACCCGTTCCCCACTGATGACCGATGACGAGCGAGTCGACGACCATGCAGGCTGAACATCCGACAAGCAATGTATCGGTTCGACCCGACGACGATCTGGAGGCTCAGGTCCGCGCCGCCGAAGCGCAGGTCGCTGCACGCGATGCCCGGATCGCAGTCAAACTGCTGGCTCTCGAGCATCAGGCGCGCCAGACGATGCCGCGGCCGCGCACCGCCGTGCTGGCGGCGGCCGGTGCCGGGGCCGGTGCCTTGGCCGCCTTTCTGTTCCGTCGGATGAGGCGCCGCGGCCGGCGCAACGAACGCCCGGCGCGCCTCGGTTGGCTGCGTGCCCGCGACCCGCAAGCGCAGCAGCCGGAGGTCGTCC
>CALLYQ010000462.1 GCA_937858875.1 uncultured Lautropia sp.
GAACCGCCATTCGAAGCGCCGCCGGCCTCGTCCGCTTTCGAAGCGGGCGCTGGTGCCTGACCGCCCGCCGCGCCGCTGTCCGCCGACGCCGCACCGCCCGCTCCGGACCCTGCGGCGACCGAGTCTCCCGCCGCGTCGATCACGACGAGCAGCGAGCCCTCGGACACCTTGTCTCCGACCTTGACCCGCAGTTCGGTGATCGTGCCGGCCACCGACGACGGAATCTCCATCGACGCCTTGTCGGACTCGACGGTGACCAGCGACTGCTCGACCTCGATCCGGTCGCCCGGCTGCACCAGGACCTCGATGACTTCGACCTCCTCGAAGTCGCCGATGTCCGGAACCTTCACTTCCGTTGCGCTCATCTTTTTCTGTCCCGCGAAGGTTGATCGATCAGGCGTAATGCGGATTGGTCTTGTCCGGATCGATACCGTATTTCAATATCGCCTCGGCAACCTTCTTCGCGGGAATCGCACCTTCATCGGCCAGTGATTTCAGCGCGGCGACGGTCACGAAGCGGCGATCGACTTCGAAGTGCTCGCGCAGCTTGTAGCGGAAATCCGAGCGCCCGTAGCCGTCGGTGCCGAGCACACGATAGCTGCGGCCCTTGGGCAGGAACGGCCGGATCTGTTCGGCGAAGATCTTCATGTAGTCGGTCGACGCGACGATCGGCCCGCTGGTCGGCTCGAACATCCGGGTCACGTAGGCCGCCTTCGGCTTGGCGGTCGGGCGCAGCAGGTTCGCGCGCTCGCAATCGAGCCCGTCGCGGCGCAATTCGGTGAAGCTCGTGATGCTCCAGACGTCGCCGGCCACACCCCATTCGGATTCGAGCATCTCCGCCGCTGCCATGACTTCGCGCAGGATCGTTCCCGAACCGAGCAACTGCACGCGGTGCTTGGCCTTGTCGACACCCTTGCGCAGCAGGTAGCCGCCACGAACGATGCCCTCCTCGTCACCCGGCTTGAGCCCGGGATGCGCGTAGTTCTCGTTCATCAGCGTCAGGTAGTAGTAGACGTTCTCCTGGTCCTCGAACATCCGCTTCATCCCGTGCTGGACGATCACCGCGACCTCGTGCGCAAAGGTCGGGTCGTAGGACACGCAGTTCGGGATCGTTGACGACAGCACGTGGCTGTGGCCGTCTTCGTGTTGCAGGCCCTCGCCGTTCAGCGTGGTGCGACCGGCCGTGCCGCCGAGCAGGAAGCCGCGCGCCTGCATGTCCCCGGCCGCCCAGGCGAGGTCGCCCACGCGCTGGAAGCCGAACATCGAATAGTAGATATAGAACGGGATCATGATGCGGTCGTTCGTCGAGTACGACGTGGCCGCGGCGATCCACGAGCAGAACGCGCCGGCTTCGTTGATCCCCTCCTGCAGGATCTGGCCGGCCGCGTCTTCGCGGTAGTACATGACCTGGTCCTTGTCGACCGGCGTGTACTTCTGGCCTTCGGGCGCATAGATCGCCAGTTGCCGGAACATCCCTTCCATGCCGAAGGTGCGCGCTTCATCGGGCACGATCGGCACGACACGCGGGCCGAGCGTCTTGTCGCGCAGCAGGATCGTGAGCATGCGCACGAAGGCCTGCGTGGTCGAGATCTCGCGCCCCTCGGTCGTGGCGTCGGTGATCGTCTTGAAGGTGTCGAGCGACGGTGCCGGCAGCGACTCGGAAGCCGTGCGACGGCGCTGCGGCAGGAAGCCGCCGAGCGCGGCACGCCGCTCGAGCATGTACTTCATCTCCGGCGCTTCGGGATCCGGCTTGTAGAACGGCAGCGACTCGAGATCCTCGACCGGCACCGGGATGTTGAAGCGATCGCGGAACTGGCGGATCGAATCGGCGTCGAGCTTCTTGACCTGGTGCGTGGGGTTCTTGGCTTCGCCGACGTGCCCGAGGCCATAGCCCTTGACCGTCTTGACCAGGATGACCGACGGCTGGCCCTTGTGGTTGTGAGCCGCGTGAAAGGCCGCGTAGACCTTGTGCGGATCGTGGCCGCCGCGGTTCAGGCGCCAGACGTCTTCGTCGGTCATCCGCGAGACCATCTCGAGCAGCTTCGGATGCTTGCCGAAGAAATGCTTGCGCACGAAGGCGCCGTCATTGGCCTTGTAGGCCTGGTATTCGCCGTCGACGGTCTCTTCCATCACGCGCTGCAGGATGCCGTCTCTGTCGCGGGCCAGCAGCGGATCCCAGTACGAGCCCCACAGCAGCTTCAGCACGTTCCAGCCCGAGCCCCGGAAGTCGCCCTCGAGTTCCTGAATGATCTTGCCGTTGCCGCGCACCGGCCCGTCGAGCCGCTGCAGGTTGCAGTTGATGACGAAGATCAGGTTGTCGAGTTTCTCGCGCGACGCGAGGCTGATCGCGCCCAGCGACTCGGGCTCGTCCATCTCGCCGTCGCCGCAGAACACCCAGACCTTGCGATTGCTGGTATCGGCGATACCGCGCGCATGCAGGTACTTGAGGAAGCGCGCCTGGTAGATCGCCATCAACGGGCCCAGCCCCATCGACACGGTCGGGAACTGCCAGAAGTCGGGCATCAGCTTCGGGTGCGGATACGAGGACAACCCCTTGCCGTCGACTTCCTGACGGAAGTTCGCCAGTTGCTCCTCGGTCAGCCGCCCTTCGAGGAACGCGCGCCCGTAGATACCCGGTGCCGAGTGCCCCTGGAAATAGACGAGATCGCCGCCGTGCCCCTCGTGCGGCGCATTCCAGAAGTGGTTCATCCCGGTGCCGATCATCGTGGCCAGCGACGCGAACGATGCCAGGTGGCCGCCCAGGTCCCCGCCGTCGGGCGGGTTGTGCTTGTTCGCGCGCACGACCATCGCCATCGCGTTCCAGCGAATGTACGAACGGATCCGCTCCTCGTAGGCGGCATTGCCGGGAGAACGCGCCTCGAGATGCGCCGGGATCGTGTTCACATAGGCGGTGGTGGCCGAAAAAGGCAGGAAGGCACCCGAGCGGCGCGCCTTCTCGACCATGCGCTCGAGCAGGAAGTGAGCGCGCTCCGGACCTTCACGATCGATGACCGCATCGAGCGCGTCGAGCCATTCCTGCGTCTCCAGTGCATCGATTTCCAGGGGGTCGTTTGCGGCAGGCAACTGTTGCGGAACGGCAGACATGGATTCTCCTCGCTTCGTGCGGGCAGCCAGTCGCGCCCGTGCAGGCATTCTAGGAAGGGG
>CALLYQ010000463.1 GCA_937858875.1 uncultured Lautropia sp.
TGGAAGAAGTCGGCAGCTACATGATCCAGTCGGGAGCCGGGATCCGCCGATTTCTCGCTGCCGTCGGTGGGCTGCCTCGGGGTGCCTGTTGCAATGAGGCCGGCATGCACCCGGACAGGGCTGCGGCCCGCGCTGCGCACCCGATGACCGGCGCCGATCAGTCGCTCGATCAATCGGCTGCCGATGAAACCGCTTCCTCCGGTCACGAAGACGAGCATCCCGTTTCCCGCGTTCGGATCGCGCGCTCCCCTACCGGATTGCGCAGGCCTTCCGGGACCGCACTTGCATGGCAGATGCCCGGGCACCGCGCCTGCGGAGGTTCGCGGCGATTCCACATTGCGACGAGGAACCGGATGTCGATGCCGCCGCTGTTGCGTGCAGTGCTTGCAGGCAGTGTCGCCAGCCTCGCGTCGACGGCGGCGATCGTGCTGAGCAGCCGCGTCGAGACGAACCACCCGGCATCGGGCACCAATGCCACGAGCCAGTGGCTGTTCGGCGAACATGCGGCCAGAAAGAACCGCGCATCGCTGAAGCACACGGTCAGCGGCTATGCGATCCACCACGCGATGTCGATCTTCTGGGCGCTGCTGTACGAGCGCCATCGCCGCCGGCCGGATCGCCTGCACGGCTGCCTGCGCGACGCGGCGCTGACGGCGCTGCTCGCCGCGTTCGTCGACTTCAGGATGATGCCGAGCCGCTTCACGCCAGGCTTCGAGAAGCGGCTGTCGCGCAAGGCGCTGCTGGCCGTCTACGCTGCGTATTCCGCCGGCCTGGGCGTCGGCAGCTGGGCGATGATTGCTCGCTGCTCGGCACGCGATGGCGAGCGCCGGCCTTCCCGCGCTGGCGGTCATGCGGACCCGGGCGCCGGTGTTCTCGGTATCCTCGAAGATCGCGGCGGCACTTGCGCCGCCGGGCTTTCGAGGAGTTCGCAATGCCCTCCGACAATGCACCGGGTCCGGTCCCGTACCAGGCAATCGTCGAGCAGGTCCCCGATGCGCTGATCTTCGCCGACCGCGAAGGCTTGATCCGTGCCTGGAACCAGGGCGCCGAAGCGGTGTTCGGCTTCTCCGCCCGCGAGGTCGTGGGCGGCAGCCTCGACGTCATCATTCCGGAACGGCTGCGCGCCGCTCACTGGGCGGCTTACGACCGGGCACTCGAAAGCGGCCGCACGCGGCTCGGCAACGCCGTGCGCGCAACCCGGGCGATCCACAAGGACGGCAGGAAGCTCTACGTCGACCTGAGCTTCGGCGTGATCACCGATGCGAGTGGACAGGCCGTCGGCACGGTCGCCATGGGCCGCGACTGTACCGAGCGCTATCTGGCGGCGCAACGCGAAAAGTCGCAGCAGCAAGCGGCCGGATCAGGCTCCGGCGCCACCTGAGGCGGGAAACCCGACGGCCGACGGCGGACGCGGCAGCCAGCGAAAGGCGAGGGCGCCGGCAGCCAGCATGGCGGCGATGGTCGCCAGGACGACCATGAAGATCGGCAGTCCGCGCACGCCGGCCGCTGACGCCACGACGCCGGTGAACCACTGCATCAGCGCGACGCCGAGGAACATCGACATCGTGAACAGCGACAACGCGCGCCCGGTCATCGCTGCCGGATAGGCCGCGCGTACGTCGGCGTACTGGAAGACGATGTAGCCGGAGACCAGTCCGAACAGGATCGAGCCGCCGACATCCAGCGCCGGCAGTGGAAGGAAGGCCATCGCGGCGATCAGCGCTGCGCCGGCCAGCGTGCAGCCGACGATCCATTTTCGCCGGGTCGCAGGGCCGGGATCGAAACGCCCGAACAGCACCGGCCCGAGCATCGACGAGACCGACATCAGCAGCGCGACGTTGCCGCTGGCGATCAGCGAGAACCCGTGTCGCTCGATCAGCATCGGCCCGAGCCACAGCCCGCGCAGCGTGACGAAAGCGGCGTAGGTGACCGAGCCGAGCGCCACGATCCCCAGCGTGTGCGGCATCGCGAGCAGCGAGCCGAAGCCTCGGATGGCGCTGGCCAGCGATTCCCGCGGCTGGCCGGCAGACCGCTCCGGCTCGCGGACAACCCACAGGATCAGCAGCCAGGCCAGCGCGGACAGCACGCCGAGCACGGCGAAGCCGGCACGCCAGGAACTTGCTTCGATCAGCCAGGCGAGCGGTGTGCCGGTGAACAACAGCCCGAAACCGCCCAGCCCGAGGACGGTGCCGGACACGGCCGCGAAGCGCGCGGGCGGAAACTGTCCGGCAATGAAGACAGTGCAGACGAGGAAGGCGGGCGCGCAACCGATGCCGATCAGGACTTGCCCGGCGATCAGCATGCCGAAACCGGATGCGAGCCACGAGATCGCCGAACCGGCGATGACCAGCGGAAAAGCGGCGAGAACCGTGCGCCGCACGCCGTGCATGTCGATGCCGATCCCCATGAACAGCTGCAGCGCGCCGAATGCGAAGTGGAAGGTCGCGGCAAACAGACCGAGTTGCTGTGCCGACAGCGAGAAGTCTGCAGCCAGCGACGGCGCCATGATCGCGGCCACGGTGCGATACGCCTGGCTCAGCGCAAAGGCGCAGGTCAGCGCCAGCAGCATCGGCCAGCGGCTTCGTTCGTCTTGGGTCGTCGTCATCGCGCTCGGGTCCACGAGCCCGGTAGCGTACACGCGCCGCGCAGTTCCCGCGCCGCGGGCCGTGTCGCACACGAAGCGGCTGGCCGGCTGGCAGGGAACGTCGATTGCTGACGCTCGGTTTCAGGCCCTGCGGCTTCTCGCTGCCGCAGGGCGAGAAGACTCGCGGAGCACGCCATGGATACGGATTCAGTCCCGCGCGGGGATATGGAGAATTACCTGCATCGGGTCGTCGGCATCTATCCGACCGTCGAAGAAGCGCTCGCCGCTCGCCAGCAATTGCTGGATCAGGGCGTGCCGGCGACGAACGTCCATCTGTTCGAACCGGGCAGGGTCGGGGCCGGGAGCGCTCCGAGCCGCCTGCCTGAAGCCGACAGCGACGATGTGCTGAAAGAGATCCTGCGCGAAAGCGCGATCGGCACGGCGGTCGGGACGGCCGCCGGAGCCGTCGGCACGGCGGCACTGGCCGTGGCGGGCGTCAGCCTGTTCGTTGCCAGCCCGGTCATCGCGCCGCTGGCGATGATCGGCTGGGGCGCCGGGCTCGGCGGCCTCGTCGGCGCCGCGACGGCCACGCTCGGGCGCAAGGGCGACGTCGCCGACCTCGTTCGCGATGCGCTCAAATCGGGCCACGTGGTACTGCTCGCGCATGCGAGCGACGAGGCACAGACCGCGCTGATGCGGATGGTCATCGGCGATTCGATGATCGAGGCCGGGATCGGGGATCACGCTCCGGGTTGACACCGCGGTCCCCCGGGGCGGGGCCGATGCCGCTGTAGCATTCGGCCATGGACAGCAGCCCCCAGGTGCCGAGCACTTTCGATGTCGCGATGATGCGGCTGGCCATCGACCAGGCTCACAATGCCGCGGCCACCGGCGAAGTGCCTGTCGGCGCGATCCTCGTGCATCGACAGAAGATCCTCGCGACCGGCTTCAATCACCCGATCGGCTCGCACGATCCGACCGCCCATGCCGAGATTCGCGCGCTGCGGGCCGGCGCCGAACTTCTCGGCAACTACCGGCTGCCCGAGTGCGAACTCTACGTCACGCTGGAGCCGTGCGCGATGTGCGCCGGAGCGATGCTGCACGCGCGGCTGGCGCGTGTCGTCTGGGGCGCTCCCGATCCGAAGACCGGCGCCGGGGGAGGGGTGTTGAACCTGTTCGCCGAAGCGCGACTGAACCACCAGACGCAAGTGCTGGGCGGTGTGCTGGCCGACGAGTGCGGTGCGCTGCTGCGCGAATTCTTCGCGAGCCGGCGGCGTGCTGCCCGTGCCGCCGGCTGACGGCGCTTACTGGATCTTGGCCTTTTCGCGCAGTTCCTGCTGCAGCCGCTGGACGCGATTGCGTTCGAGTTCCTGCCGGATCTGCGGCTGAACCTGTTCCAGCGGCGGCGCCTTCGCCTGGCGAATGTCGTCGAGACGGATGACGTGCCAGCCGAACTGGCTCTTGACCGGCGTTGCCGTGTACTTGCCCTTCTCGAGCGCAACCATCGCGTCGGAGAACTCCTTGACGAAGGTGTCCGGCGTGTTCCAGTCGAGATCGCCGCCTTGCTGGGCCGAACCGGTGTCCTTCGACTTCTTGGCGAGCTCCTCGAAGGCCGTGCCCTTGCCGAGTTCGGCAACGATGGCCTTCGCCTCGTCTTCGCTGTCGACGAGGATGTGACGGGCCCGGTACTCCTTGTCGGTCGCGCCTTCCTCGAGCCGCTTGTACTCGGCAGCGACCTCGGCGTCGGTCACCGGGTGCTCGTTCAGGTAGTCGCGGATCAGGCCGCGGATCAGGATGTCCTGGCGCACCGCCTCGAGCTGGCGCTGCACGTCGGTGTTGCGGGTCAGGCCCTTGCGTTCGGCCTCCTGAACGAACAACTCGCGCGCGATCAGTTCCTCGCGCACGGCGGCACGCAGCTCGGGCGTATCAGGGCGGCCCTGGGCGACCAGGGCCGAGACGAACTCGTCGACCTTGGCGGTCGGGATCGGCTTGTTGTTGACCACGGCGGCGTTCTGCGCGAGCACGGCCGAGGCGGCCGGCAGGAGAAAGGCGGCCGCGAGCTTCGCCACGCGAAGCGACAGGGGTTTGGACATCGTCAACCTTTGCTGCTGTGGGAAGGGGCCGGGCGCGCGTCGATCGCCAGCGCGTGGATCCGGTGCGGCATCCAGTCGGCGACGGCATCATACACGAGCCGATGTCGCGCCACGACGGGCATTGCCTCGAATCGCGGCGAGACGATTCGCACGCTGAAATGGCCGGCACCGCCGGCCGCGCCGGCGTGGCCGGCATGCTTGGCGCTGTCATCGTCGATCGCGAGTTCCAGCGCGTCGGGGAAGGCCGCCGCCAGGCGCTCGCGCAGTTCCTCGATGCTCGGACGCATCAGCCTTCCTCCTGGATGAAGCGCCCGAGATAGAAGCCCTGGGCAAGCACGAAGGCCAGTGTCAGCGCCAGTGTGCCGAAGAGCTTGAAGTTGACCCAGGTATCGGTCGAGAAGCCGTAGGCGACGACGATGTTCAGCACGGCCATCACCAGGAAGAAAAACATCCAGGCCAGGTTCAGGCGCTGCCAGATCGGGTCGGGCAGGCTGAGTTGCTTGCCCATGACGGCCCGGATCAGGTCGCGGCCGAAGAACAGCTTGCCGCCGGCCAGCACGCCGGCGAACAGACCGTAGAGCACGGTTGGCTTCCACTTGATGAAGGTTTCGTCCTGGAACAGCAGCGTCATGCCGCCGAAGACCACGATGATCCCCAGGCTGGCCCATTGCATCGGTTCGATCGTCTTGCCCGACACGCGCAGCCAGGCGATCTGCACGATGCTGGCCACGATCGCCACGCCGGTGGCGACGTAGATGTCGACCAGCTTGTAGGCGACGAAGAACAGGATGATCGGAAACAGATCGAACAGGAGTTTCATGGGCGCCAGTATAATGAACGGTTTTGCGCAGACCCCAGGAGAATCCGGATGGCCGATCGTACGCGTAACCGTCGCAACACTCTCGAGCGTCGCTGCCTGCCCAAGTCGCTGAAGCGGCTCTTCAAGGGCTCGCCGCGCTCGGTGTTCAAGATGCTCGAAAAGGTCAAGAAGGCCTGATCGACCTCAAGACGGCCTGAAACGCAGCGACAGCGAGTTGATGCAGTAGCGCAGGCCGGTCGGCTCGGGTCCGTCTTCGAAGACGTGGCCCAGGTGCGCGTCGCAGTTCGCGCACAGCACTTCGGTGCGCACCATGCCGTGGCTGCGGTCGACGTTCATGGCCAGATTGGCCTCGTCGATCGGTTGCCAGTAGCTCGGCCAGCCCGAGCCAGATTCGTATTTGTGCGCCGACGCGAACAGCGGCGTACCGCAGCACACGCACAGGTAGCTGCCTTCCTCGTGATGGTCCCAGTAGCGCCCGGTGAAGGCGCGCTCGGTGCCGTGTTCGCGCGCCACTCGGTATTCGTCTTCGCTGAGCAGCTCGCGCCACTCGGCTTCGCTGTGTTGCACTTTCTCGCTCATGACTCGGTTTCGTCCTCGATCAGATGGGCCGATTCTAGATCCTGCGTAACGACGACCGAGCCGTAACCCCCGTGGAATCGCTAGAATCGCTGCCTGCCCAGGATTTTCGCGACCTTTACGGAGACACCCCATGCAAGGCCTGATGATGGACATGCCGCTGCTCGTTTCGTCGCTTCTGCAGCACGCGGCCAGGCACTACGGCGACAACGAGATCGTCTCGCGGCGCGTCGAAGGCGACATCCATCGCTACACCTATGCCGACTGCCACGAGCGGGCCAAGCAGCTGGCCGACGCCTTCGTGCGCTCGGGCACCGCGATCGGCGACCGGATCGCGACGCTGGCCTGGAACGGCTACCGGCACATGGAGATGTACTACGCCGTCGGCGGACTCGGAGCGGTCGTGCACACGATCAACCCGCGGCTGCATCCGGATCAGATCGCCTGGATCGTCAACCATGCCGGCGACACGCACCTGGCCTTCGACCTGACGTTCCTGCCGATCGTCGAGGCGATCGCGTCGAAGTGCCCGACGGTCAAGAGCTGGATCGCGATGACCGACGCCGATCGCCAGCCGAAGTCGGACAAGATCCCGAACCTCGTCAACTACGAGGAGTTCCTCGCGCAGGGTTCGGCCGACTACCGCTGGCCGGAGCTCGACGAGCGGACCGGCTGCGGCCTGTGCTACACCTCGGGCACCACGGGCAACCCGAAAGGCGCGATGTACACGCATCGCTCGACCGTGCTGCACGCCTACGCGGCCGCGCTGCCCGACGCGATGGGCGCCTCGTCGCGTGACAGCATCGTGCCGGTGGTGCCGATGTTCCACGTCAACGCCTGGGGCCTGCCGTACATCTGCCCGCTGGTCGGCGCGAAGATCGTGTTCCCCGGCTCGCAGCTCGACGGCAAGTCGCTCTACGAACTGTTCGAAGCCGAGGGCGTGACCTATTCGGCCGGCGTGCCGACCGTCTGGGCCGGCCTGCTGCAATACGTGCGCGAGAACAAGCTGCGCTTCAGCACTCTCAGCCGCACGGTGATCGGCGGCTCGGCCTGCCCGCCGGCGATGATGAAGACCTTCGCCGAGGAATTCGGCGTCGAGGTCATCCACGCCTGGGGCATGACCGAAACCTCGCCACTCGGTTCGCTGAGCCGGCTGCAACTGAAGCACGACAAGCTTCCCCCCGAAGCCAAGCAGAAGATCCTGGAGAAGCAGGGTCACGCGCTCTACGGCATCGACATGAAGATCGTCGACGACCACGGCAACGAGCTTCCGTGGGACGGCAAGACCTACGGCAACCTGATGGTGCGCGGCCCCTGGGTCATGAAGGAATACTTCCGCGGCGAAGGCGGCGACCCGCTCGAGTACGACGCCGATGGCCGCGGCTGGTTCCCGACCGGCGACGTGGCCACGATCGATGCCGACGGCTACATGCAGATCACCGACCGCAGCAAGGACGTCATCAAGTCGGGCGGCGAATGGATCAGCACGATCGACCTCGAGAACCTGGCGGTCGCGCACCCGGCGATCATGCAGGCGGCGGTCATCGGCGTGCATCATCCGAAGTGGGACGAACGGCCGCTGCTGGTCGCCGTCAAGCGCCCGGGCGCCGAGGTGACCCGCGAGGAACTCCTGGCCTTCTACGAAGGCCGGATCGCCAAGTGGTGGACTCCCGACGACGTGCAGTTCGTCGATGCGATTCCGCTGGGCGCCACCGGCAAGATCCTGAAAACCAAGCTGCGCGAGCAGTTCGCCGACTACAAGCTGCCGACGCTCTGATTCCGACAGTCCGAAACAGAGGAGCTGCCATGTCCAGCAAGCTGACCCGGGGTGCCCTGGCCCTTTCCTTCGCCGCGGCGGTGGTCGCGGCATCGCCGACCGCTCTTGCGCAGTCCGGATCGGTCAAGATCGGATGGATCGACCCGTTATCGGGAATGATGGCACCGATCGGGCAGAACCAGATCCGCAGTTTCCAGTACGTGGCCGAGCTCGCCAACAACGAGAAATGGGCCGGCGACGTCAAGTTCGAGGTCGTGCCCTTCGACAACAAGGTGAGCCCGCAGGAGAGCCTGACGGTCCTCAGGTCGATCATCGACCAGGGCATTCGCTACATCGCGCAAGGTAACGGCTCGGGTGTCGCGCTTGCGCTCAGCGATGCGGTCGCGAAGCACAACGCGCGCAACCCCGGCAAAGAGATCGTCTTCCTGAACTACGCTGCCGTCGATCCGTCGTTGACCAACGACAAATGCAGCTTCTGGCACTTCGCGTTCGACCTGAACTCGGACATGAAGATGGAAGCGCTGACGACCTACATGGCTGACCAGGAAAAGATCAAGAAGGTCTACCTGATCAACCAGGACTACGCCTTTGGCCATTCGGTCGAACGGGCCGCCGAGGAGTACCTGAAGAAGAAGCGGCCCGACATCGAGATCGTCGGCAAGGACCGCCATCCGCTGGCGCAGGTGCGCGACTTCTCGCCCTACGTCGCCAAGATCAAGGCCGCGGGCGCCGACACGGTGATCAGCGGGAACTGGGGGGCCGACCTCGTCCTGCTGGTCAAGGCGGCCAAGGAGGCAGGGCTCGACGCCAATTTCTATACCTACTACGGCTACAGCACCGGGCTGCCGACTGCCATCGGCGAATCGGGAATCGACCGGGTCCGCTATGTCGGCTACTGGAACGCCAGCGACTCGGTCATGAACGCCGACGAACTGGTCACCGGATTCAGGCAGCGCTTCGATGACGACTACTTCCAGATCTCGACCTACACGTCGATCAGGATGCTGGCCGAGGCGATGAGAAAGGCGCAATCCACCGATCCGGTGAAGGTGGCGTTCGCGATGGAAGGGCTGAAAGTGCAATCCCTGAACGGCGAGGTCGAGATGCGTGCCAGCGACCATCAGCTCCAGCAGATGATCTACATCGCATCGTTTCAGAAGGTCGACGGGAAGGACGTCCGCTTCGACCAGGAAAAGACCGGTATCGGCTGGCGCACCGAGGCCAGGCTCGACGCCGCGCAGGCTTCATTGCCGACCTCGTGCGAGATGAAGCGGCCGAAAGCGCCTTGAGACCGAGGGGCCGACGGCGGCACCCGAACGACTCGACCAGCTCGGCATCGCCCCGGAGATGTTGCTCTATCATTGACGGCGAGCGATGCCACCGACATCGCCGCCAACTAGGAGACAGCATGAAAGTCAAACCGAGCCTTGCCGCGTTCGCGCTCGCCGTCGCCGCTGCAACGCCTGCCGCCCATGCGCAGTCGGGCACCGTGAAGATCGCCTGGATGGATCCGCTGTCCGGCATGATGGCGCCGCTGGGCCAGAACCAGCTGCGCAGCTGGCAGTTCGCCGCCGAACTGGCCAACAAGGAGAAATGGGCCGGTGACGTCCGGTTCGAGATCGTTCCCTTCGACAACAAGCTCAGCCCGCAGGAAAGCCTGACGCTGCTCAGGGCGGCCATCGACCAGGGCATCGACTACGTGACGCAGGGCAACGGCTCGGGCGTCGCGATCGCGCTGGCCGATGCGATCGAGAAGCACAACACGCGCAATCCCGGCAAGGAACTCGTCTACCTGAACTACGCCGCCGTCGATCCGTCGCTGACCAATGAGAAGTGCAGCTTCTGGCACTTCCGGCTCGACATCAACGCCGACATGAAGATGGAGGCGCTGACGACCTACATGGCCAAGCAGGAGAACATCAAGAAGGTCTACCTGATCAACCAGGACTACGCGTTCGGCCACTCGGTCGAGAAGGCCGCCGAGGACTACCTGAAGAAGAAACGGCCCGACATCGAGATCGTCGGCAAGGATCGCCATCCGCTGGCCCAGGTGCGTGACTTCGCGCCCTACGTGGCCAAGATCAAGGCGGCCAATGCCGACACGATCATCACCGGCAACTGGGGTGCCGATCTCGCGCTGCTGGTCAAGGCGGCAAAAGACGCCGGGCTCGATGCGAACTTCTACACCTACTACGGCGGCACCACCGGCGTGCCCACGGCGATGGGCTCGGCTGGCGAAGACAAGGTCCGCTACGTGGGCTTCTGGAACCCGAACGATTCGGCCATCGATCCGACCGCGATCATGGAAGGCTTCAAGAAGCAGTTCAACGACGACTACTACACGATGTCGACCTACACCGGCATCAAGCTGCTTGCCGAAGCGATCAAGAAGGCCAAGTCGATCGATCCGGTCAAGGTCGCGTTCGCGATGGAAGGCTTGAAGGTCGAGTCGCTGAACGGCGAAGTCGAGATGCGCGCGACGGATCACCAGGCGCAACAGACCGTCTACGTCGCGTCCTGGCAGAAGGTCGACGGCAAGGACGTCAAGTTCGACCAGGAGAACACCGGCTACGGCTGGCGCACGGTGGCCAAGCTGCCGGCTTACGTGGCCGCCCAGCCGACCTCGTGCCAGATGAAGCGACCGAGCGCCCACTGAAGCCGACCCGTGCGTGTCCCGCTCCGGCCAGTGCTCGAGAGACCCTCCGAGCGCGTTGACGGGCGGGACGCGCCGGCCGGAGCTGTCGATCGACTCGATCGACGTGAAGAAACTCCTTTATGATTCGCTTCCGGTCGCAACCAGACACGAGAACCATCAGGGAGGGGCGGATCATGTCTTTCGGATTTTTCAAACGAGCCTTCGTTTCCGCAGCCATCGTGGCTGCGGCAGCGATACCGCAGGCCGTTGCCGCCCAGTCGGAGACGGTCAAGATCGCCTGGGTCGATCCGCTGTCCGGGATGATGGCGCCGCTGGGCGAGAACTTCTTCCGCCACTGGCAATACGTGGCCCAACTCGCCAACGAGCAGAAGTGGGCCGGCGACGTCGGCTTCGAGGTCGTTCCCTTCGACAACAAGCTGAGCCCGCAGGAGAGCCTGACGGTGCTGAGGTCGATCATCGACCAGGGAATCCGTTACGTCGCACAGGGCAACGGCTCAGGCGTGGCGATCGCGCTGGCCGACGCGATCGACAAGCACAACACGCGCAATCCGGGCAAGGAAATTCTCTTCCTGAACTACGCCGCCGTCGACCCGTCGCTGACCAACGAGAAGTGCAGCTTCTGGCACTTTCGAACCGACATCAACGCCGACATGAAGATGGAGGCGCTGACCTCGTTCCTGGCGACGCAGTCCGACGTCAAGAAGGTCTACCTGATCAATCAGGACTACGCCTTCGGTCATTCGGTCGAGAAAGCCGCCGAGGAGTACCTGAAGCAGAAGCGCCCCGACATCGAGATCGTCGGCAAGGACCGCCACCCGCTGGCGCAGGTGCGTGACTTCGCGCCCTACGTGGCCAAGATCAAGGCCGCCGGCGCCGACACGATCATCACCGGCAACTGGGGCGCCGACCTGGCACTGCTGGTCAAGGCGGCGAAAGACGCCGGGCTCGACGCGAACTTCTACACCTACTACGCCGGTACCACCGGCGTGCCGACAGCCATGGGCGCGGCTGGCGAAGACAGGGTTCGTTTCGTCAGCTTCTGGAATCCGAACGATTCGGTCATCAAGGCCGATGACATCGTCGAGGGCTTCAGGAAGAAGTTCGACGACGACTTCTATTTCATCTCGCCGTACACGTCGCTGAAGCTGCTGTCCGAAGGCATCAAGAAGGCGCAATCGACCGATCCGGTCAAAGTGGCTTTCGCGATGGAAGGCATGAAAGTGCAGTCGCTGAACGGCGAAGTCGAGATGCGCAAGGACGACCACCAGCTCCAGCAGCCCGTCTACGTGATGTCCTGGCAGAAGGTCGACGGCAAGGATGTCAGGTTCGACCAGGAGAAGACCGGCTACGGCTGGCGCACCGTCGCCAAAGTCGACGCCGCGGATGCAATGCAGCCGACGAGCTGCAAGATGAAGCGCCCGGCCGCCCGCTGAGCGCCATCGGCCTCTCTCTTTGCGCCGTCGTCGCCCACCGGCGACTGGCGGCGATCTACGCGATGCATTGACACGCCAAGGCGACGATCGTGGAATTTTTCGTCATATCCATGCTGAACGGCCTCAGCTACGGGCTGCTGCTGTTCATGCTCGCGTCGGGACTGACGCTGATCTTCAGCTTGATGGGGGTGCTGAACTTCGCGCACGCCTCCTTCTACATGCTCGGCGCCTACTTCGCCTACCAGATCAGCACCTGGATCGGCTACTGGCCGGCCCTGCTGATCGCGCCGTTGCTGGTCGGCGTGCTCGGTGCGGTCATCGAGCGCTACGGGCTGCGCCGCGTGCACAAGTGGGGACACGTCCCCGAGCTGCTGTTCACGTTCGGTCTGGCATTCATCATCGTCGAGCTGGTGCAGATCATCTGGGGCAGGGCGGCGGTGCCGTACCAGGTGCCCTCCGAACTGCAGGGTTCGCTGTTCACGGTCTTTTCGACGACCTTCCCGACCTACCGCGCATTCATGATGCTCGTGGCCGTGCTGATGCTGGCGGCGATCTGGCTCGTGCTAACGCGCACGCGGATCGGCCTGGTGATCCAGGCCTCGCTGACCCATCCGGACACCGTCGAAGCCCTGGGCCACAACGTGCCACGGGTGTTCATGCTGACCTTCGGCGGCGGCTGCGCGCTCGCGGGGCTGGCAGGTGTGATCGGCGGCAATGCCTTCGTGACCGAGCCGTCGATGGCGGCACTGGTCGGCGTGATCATCTTCGTGGTCGTGGTCGTCGGCGGCATGGGTTCGCTGGCCGGCGCCTTCGTCGCCTCGCTGCTGATCGGCCTGATCCAGACCTTCGCGATCGGCATCGACTGGTCGCCCGTCACTTCCCTGCAGAACCTCGGTCTCGCGGTTGGCCCGGACACGCCGATGTATTCGGTGCTGTCGTTGAAACTGTCTCAAGTGGCGCCGGTGCTGCCCTACCTGCTGATGGTGCTGATCCTGATCTTCCGGCCGCGTGGCCTGATGGGCAAGCGAGAGACCTGAACGATGGCGACGACGACACATTCCACGATCCGCTTCGCTCCGTACAACGTCGGACGCTGGCTGCTGTGGGGCTTCACCGCGCTCGTGTTCATCCTTGCCCCTGTCGTGTTTTCCGGCGGATTCGCGATCACGCTGCTGTCGCAGATGGGGATCATGATCATCTTCGCCCTGTCGTACAACATGATCTTCGGCCAGGGCGGCATGCTGTCTTTCGGCCATGCCGTCTTTTCGGGGCTCGGCGCCTACTTCGCGATCCACGCGCTGAACTGGGTCGGTGACGGCCGCCTGTGGGTTCCGGTCACTCTGATCCCGCTGGTCGGCGGGCTGTTCGGCGCGGTCTTCGGCGTGATCTTCGGCTACCTGATCACGAAGAAGGCCGGCACGACCTTCGCGATGATCACGCTGGGCATCGGGGAGATGGTCTTCGCGGCTTCGCTGATGTTCCCGGGTTTCTTCGGCGGCGAGGGCGGCATCTCGAGCAACCGCGTCGTCGGCGAGCCCTTCTTCGGCATCACCTACGGGCCGACGATCCAGGTCTACTACCTGATCGCCGCCTGGTGTTTCGTCTGCATGATCGCGATGTTCGCGTTCTCGCAGACGCCCCTCGGGCGCATCTCGAACGCCGTACGCGACAATCCCGAGCGCGCAGAGTTCATCGGCTACAACACGCAGCGGGTGCGCTTCCTCGTCGTCGTCGTCTCGGCCTTCTTCGCCGGCATCTCCGGCGGCCTGGCGGCGATCAATTTCGAGATCGTCACCGCGGAGAACGTCTCGGCACTGCGCTCGGGCGGCGTGCTGCTGGCCACCTTCATCGGCGGCTCGATGGTCTTCTTCGGACCGGTGATCGGGTCGATCATCTTCATCTTCTTCGCCGTCGCGCTGTCCGAGTACACGAACGCCTGGCAGTTCTACCTTGGCGTGTTCTTCATCCTGATGGTCATGTACGCGCCGGGCGGCGTCGCATCCCTGGTCCTGATGAACCTGCGCGTGGTCCAGCACAAGTTGTTCGGACGGCTGCTCAGGCCTTACGTCGGCGTGCTGCTTGCGAGCGCACTGATGCTGGTGGGCTTGATCATGCTCGTCGAAATGAGCTATCACATGACGCTGAATTTCGCCGCCGGCGCACGGATGTCGCTTTTCGGCATCGAGTTCGAAGCAAACCGCTGGAGCGCCTGGGCCGTCGCGCTGCTCGTGACATTGGCCGGCGCAGCGGCATTCGACTGGCAGCGCCGGCGCTTCAGCCGCGAATGGGGCGACGTGCAAGCGCTGATCGAAACCGGTGGCCAGCGGGCGCGAGTCTGAACGAATCCACGGCGACAAAAACGATGAGCGCACCCGCACTGAAACTGACTGAGGTCCGCAAGAGCTTCGGCAAGACCGAGATCATCCGCGGCGCAAACCTCGAGGTCCGCAAGGGCGAACGGCACGCGGTGATCGGACCGAACGGCGCCGGCAAGTCGACGCTGTTCAACCTGATCTCCGGACGATTCGCGGTCACTTCGGGCTCGATCGCGCTGAACGGGCAGGACATCACGAACCAGCCGTCGTTCGCGATCAACCGGCTCGGCCTGTCGCGCAGTTTCCAGATCACCAACATCTTCCACCGGATGTCGGTTTTCGAGAACATCCGCTGCGCGACGCTGTATCCGCTCGGCTATCGCTACTCGTTCTGGCATCGGCTGTCGGCGCTGCGCGATGCCGCCGAGCGCGCCGATGACATCATCGAGCGGATCGGCCTGCGCGCGCGCCGTGACACGCAGGCCGGGCTGCTGACCTACGCCGAACAGCGCGCGCTCGAGATCGGCATCACGATCGCCGGCGGCGCCGACGTCATCCTGCTCGACGAACCCACGGCCGGCATGAGCCGCTCGGAGAGCGACCACGCGGTCGAGTTGATCACGCGGGTCACCGAAGGCAAGAGCCTGGTCATGGTGGAGCACGACATGGGCGTCGTGTTCGGCCTCGCCGATCGCATCTCGGTCGTCGTCTACGGCGAGGTCATCGCCACCGACACGCCGGCCAACATCCGCAACAATCGCGCTGTCCAGGAAGCCTACCTGGGCACGAGCGTTTCCGAAGCTGCCTGAGAGCGCGAGCGTTCCCGCCATGTCCGAAAACCTGCTGGAAGTCGCCGACCTGCATGCCTTCTACGGCAAGAGCCACGTGCTGCACGGTGTCGACCTGAACGTGCGCGAGGGCGAGATCGTCAGCCTGCTGGGGCGCAACGGCGTCGGGCGCTCGACGATGGTGCGCACCGTGATGGGGCTGGTTTCCGGCCACGGTTCGGTGCGCTTTCGCGGCCAGGAGATCCTCGGCCTGAAACCCTACCAGGTCGCACACAAGGGCCTCGGCTACGTGCCCGAGGCACGCGACGTGTTCCCGGCGCTGACCGTCGAACAGAACCTGCTGCTCGGGCTCAAGGGCAAGACACCGGGCCGCTGGTCGTACGAGGACATGTACCGGCTGTTTCCGCGTCTCGAAGAGCGCCGCAACACGCAGGCCGGCGTATTGTCGGGCGGCGAACAGCAGATGCTGACGCTGTGCCGCACGCTGATGGGCGACCCGGACCTGATCATGATCGACGAACCGACCGAGGGACTGGCGCCGAAGATCGTCGAACTGGTCGGCCGCTATCTCGAGGAGCTGAAGACCCGCGGCATCTCGGTGTTGCTGGTCGAGCAGAAGCTGGCCATTGCGCTCGACATCTCGCAGCGCGTCTACGTGATGGGGCATGGCCACATCGTCTTCGAAGGCACGCCGCAGGAACTGAAGGCCAACGCCCGCGTCCGCCAGGAATGGCTCGAAGTCTGACGCGCATCGTCCGAAGCACCGGGGCAGCCCGAAGCACCGGGGCAGCCCGACCGCGGGGCGCCCGGATCCGGCAGGCCCGCTGAGCTAGACTTGCGCCTTACCGGGGCCTCGGTCCGGACGCTCGTTTTTTCGTCCTAGAATCGAACGCGCGTTCTTTTTTCCAATCTCAACCGCTCGGGAATACGAATGAGCCAAGCCCAGTACGCCACCGACGGCAATGTCGCCGTCATCACGATGGACAACCCGCCAGTCAACGGCCTAGGCCACGCGCTTCGCACCGGAATCGTCGAAGGCCTGCGCCGGGCGCTGGCCGACGATGCGGTCGAGGCGATCGTCATCACCGGGGCCGGCAAGGCCTTCTCGGGTGGCGCGGACATCCGCGAGTTCAACACGCCGAAGGCGCTGGCCGAGCCTTCGCTGCACACGGTGATCCGAGCGATCGAAGGCAGCGGCAAGCCGGTCGTTGCCGCGATCCACAGCGTGGCGATGGGCGGCGGGCTGGAACTCGCGCTGAGCTGCCACTTCCGCGTCGCCGCGACCGGCGCCCAGATCGCGCTGCCCGAGGTCAAGCTCGGCATCCTGCCCGGTGCCGGCGGCACGCAGCGGCTGCCTCGCGTCGTGCCGCTCGAGATGGCGACGAACATGATCGTCTCGGGCACGCCGATCAAGTCCGAGAAGTTCAAGGGCATGAAGCTGTTCGACGAGATCGTCGACGGCGATGTCGTGCCGGCGGCCGTCGCATTCGCCCGCAAGGCCGTCACCGACAAGCTCGGACTGCCGAAGGTGCGCGACCTGAAGATCGAGCACGAGGATGCCGAAGGCTTCCTGCAGTTCTCGCTGAACACCGTGCGCACGGTGGCGAAGAACTTCCCGGCGCCGGCTTCCTGCGTGCAGGCGATCCAGGCCGCGGTCAAACTGCCGTTCGAGCAGGGGCTCAAGCGCGAGCGCGAGCTGTTCCTCGAACTGGTGCAGACGCCCGAGTCGCGCGCGCTGCGCCATGCCTTCTTCGGCGAGCGTGCCGCGAGCAAGGTACCCGACGTGCCGTCCGACACGCCGCTGCGCAAGATCGAATCGGCGGCCGTCATCGGCGCCGGCACGATGGGCGGCGGCATTGCGATGAACTTCGTCAACGCCGGCATCCCGGTCAAGCTGCTCGAGACGAAGCAGGAGGCACTCGACCGCGGGCTCGCCACGATCCGCAAGAACTACGAGAACTCGGCCAGGAAGGGCCGGATGACGATGGACGACGTCGAGAAGCGGATGTCGCTGATCACGCCGACGCTGTCCTACGACGACATCGGCCAGGCCGACATCGTCGTCGAGGCCGTCTTCGAGGACATGCCGGTCAAGGAGCAGGTGTTCAAGAAGCTCGACGAGGTCATGAAGCCGGGCGCGATCCTGGCGACCAACACGTCGACGCTCGACGTGAACCAGATCGCCGCGTTCACGAAACGCCCGCAGGACGTCATCGGCACGCACTTCTTCTCGCCGGCCAACGTCATGAAGCTGCTCGAGATCGTGCGCGGGGACAAGACGGCCAAAGACGTGCTGGCCACGACGCTGGCGCTGGCCAAGAAGATCCGCAAGACCGGCGTCGTGTCGGGTGTCTGCGACGGTTTCATCGGCAACCGGATGATCGAGCAGTACAGCCGCCAGGCCGGCTACATGGTCGAGGAAGGCGCCAGCCCGCAGCAGGTCGACAAGGCGATCGAGAAGTTTGGCTTCGCGATGGGCCCGTTCCGGATGTCGGACCTGGCCGGCAACGACGTGGGCTGGTACATCCGCAAGCGCCGCTACGTCGAGCGCCCGGACATGAAGTACCCGAAGGTCGCCGACAAGATCTGCGAACTCGGCCGCTTCGGCCAGAAGACGGGCGCCGGCTTCTACCGCTACGAGCCGGGCAAGCGCGACGCGATTCCCGATCCGATCGTCGACAAGCTGATCGAAGACCACCGCAAGGAACTCGGCGTCACGCCGCGCAAGATTTCCGACGACGAGATCGTGCACCGGCTGGTGTTCGCGCTGGTCAACGAGGGCGCGAAGATCCTCGAGGAAGGGATCGCCAGCAAGGCCTCGGACATCGACATGATCTACCTGACCGGCTACGGCTTCCCGCTGTACCGCGGCGGTCCGATGCTCTACGCCGACACCTACGGGCTGTTCAACGTCGTCAACCGGATGAAGGACTTCGCCGCGAACCCGCACGGCGATCCCGCGTTCTGGGAGCCGGCACCGCTGCTGGCGAAGCTCGCCGCCGAAGGCAAGAGCTTCAACGGCTGAGCCGGCCCCGCGGATCAATCGACCGAAATCGACCAAGGAATACTCATCATGCGTGAAGCAGTGATCGTATCGACCGCACGCACCGGACTCGCGAAGTCCTGGCGCGGTGCGCTGAACATGACCCACGGGGCCACGATGGGCGGCCACGTCGTGCGCGCGGCAATCGAGCGCGCCGGCATCGAACCCGGCGAGGTCGAAGACGTGCTGATGGGCTGCGCGAACCCGGAAGGCGCCACCGGCTGGAACGTCGCGCGCCAGATCGCACTGGCCGCCGGCTGCCCGATCACCGTGTCGGGCGTGACCGTCAACCGTTTCTGCTCGTCGGGCCTGCAGACGATCGCGATGGCCGCGCAGCGGATCATCGCCGGCGAGGCCGACGTCTACGTCGCGGGCGGCGTCGAATCGATCTCGTGCGTGCAGAACGAGATGAACCATCACATGTTCGCCGACAAGGGGCTGAAGAAGACCAAGCCCGAGGTCTACTGGCCGATGCTGCAGACGGCTGAAATGGTCGCCAAGCGCTACGAAATCCCGCGCGAGCGCATGGACGAGTACGGCGTGCGAAGCCAGCAGCGCGCATGCGCGGCCGCCGCCGAAGGCAGGTTCAAGGACGAGATCGTTCCGATCACCGTGAAGATGGCGGTCGCCGACAAGGCCAGCGGCCAGCTCGGCACGAAGGAAGTCACGCTGGCAGACGACGAGGGCCGCCGCGAAGGCACGACGCTCGAAGCGGTCGCCGGCATCCGCAGCGCGCTGCCGGGCGGCACGATCTCGGCCGGCAACGCGAGCCAGTTCTCCGACGGTGCCGGCGCCTGCGTCGTCATGGACGCGAAGCTGGCGGAGAAGAAGGGGCTGAAGCCGCTCGGCTATTTCCGCGGCTTTGCGGTCGCCGGCTGCGAACCCGACGAGATGGGTATCGGCCCGGTGTTCGCCGTGCCCAAGCTGCTCGAGCGGGCCGGCCTGAAGGTCGACGACATCGACATCTGGGAACTGAACGAAGCCTTCGCCGTGCAGGTGCTGTACTGCCGCGACCGGCTCGGCATTCCCGACGATCGGCTGAACGTCAACGGTGGCGCGATTGCCGTCGGCCATCCGTACGGCGTCAGCGGCCAGCGCCTGACCGGCCATGCGCTGATCGAAGGCAAGCGGCGCGGCGGCAAGTGGGC
>CALLYQ010000464.1 GCA_937858875.1 uncultured Lautropia sp.
GGCGACCGTCAAGCGCGACGGCATCGAAGCCCGGGGCGGGCAGTGGAGCGCCGACGACGAAGAAGCCTTCAAGGCGCCGATCCGCGAGCAGTACGAAGCCCAGGGCCATCCGTACTACGCGACCGCCCGGCTGTGGGACGACGGCGTCGTCGATCCGGCCCAGACGCGGCGCGTGCTCGGGCTGTCGCTCGCCGCGAGCATGAACGCGCCGATTCCGCCGACGAAGTTCGGCGTGTTCCGGATGTAAGGAGCGCACGAACATGTTCAAGAAGATCCTGATCGCCAACCGCGGCGAGATCGCCTGCCGCGTCATCGAGACCGCGCGCCGCATGGGCGTGGCCACCGTCGCCGTCTACTCGGAAGCCGACGCCAACGCCCGCCACGTGCGGATGGCCGACGAGGCCGTCGCGATCGGCCCGGCCGCCGCGCGCGAGTCCTACCTGGTCGGCGAACGCATCCTTGCAGCGGCGAAGCAGACCGGCGCCGAGGCGATCCATCCGGGCTACGGTTTTCTGTCGGAGAACGAAGACTTCGCCGAGGCCTGCGAAAAGGCCGGCGTCGTCTTCATCGGCCCGCCGGCCTCGGCGATCCGAGCGATGGGGCTGAAGTCCGCATCGAAGGCGCTGATGGAGAAGGCCGGTGTGCCGCTGACGCCCGGATATCACGGCGACAACCAGGATTCGTCGTTCCTGGCGGGGCAGGCCGAAGGCATCGGCTACCCGGTGCTGATCAAGGCCAGCGCCGGCGGCGGCGGCAAGGGGATGCGACGCGTCGACCGGCCCGAGGAGTTCGAGGCCGCGCTCGAATCGTGCAAGCGCGAAGCACGCAACGCCTTCGGCGACGACGACGTGCTGGTCGAGAAATACGTGCTGAAGCCGCGGCACATCGAGATCCAGGTCTTCGGGGACACGCACGGCAACTGCGTCTACCTGTTCGAGCGCGACTGCTCGGTGCAGCGCCGCCACCAGAAGGTGGTCGAGGAAGCGCCGGCACCGGGCATGACGCCCGAGCGCCGTGCGGCGATGGGCAAGGCCGCCGTCGATGCCGCCAAGGCCGTCGGTTACGTCGGCGCCGGCACCGTCGAGTTCATCGCGAACCAGGACGGCAGCTTCTACTTCATGGAAATGAACACGCGGCTGCAGGTCGAGCACCCGGTCACCGAGATGATCACCGGCATCGACCTCGTCGAGTGGCAGTTGCGCGTGGCCAGCGGAGAGCCGCTGCCGCTCGGACAGGACCAGCTCGAGTTCGACGGCCACGCGATCGAAGCGCGGATCTACGCCGAGGATCCCGAGCGCGGCTTCCTGCCGTCGACCGGCCGGCTCGTGCACCTGGCGCCACCCGCCGAGACCGAGCACGTGCGCATCGACACCGGCGTCGAGCAGGGCGACGAGATCACGCCGCACTACGACCCGATGATCGCGAAGCTGATCGTCTGGGGCGACGACCGCCGGCAGGCGCTCGCGCGAATGCGGCAGGCGCTCGCGCAATACCGGATCGTCGGCGTGTCGAACAACGTCGACTTCCTGGCCCGCCTGGTCGCGAACCCGTCGTTTGCCAACGCCGACCTGGATACCGGGCTGATCGAGCGCGAACAGGCGCTGCTGTTCCCGCCGACCGACGAGGTGCCCGAAGACATCTGGCTGCTCGCCGCGCTGGCGGAGTTGCTGCGTGAACGGCGGCTGGCCGAAAAGCGTGCCGCACGCGCCGCCGACCCCGATTCTCCATGGCGTCGGCTCGACGGCTGGCGCATCGCGGGCTGCAGCGAACGCGTGATCATGCTCCGTCGCGGCGAGACGCTGCAGGAAATACGCGCCGAAGTCGTCGGCGATCGCTACCGCCTCGGGATCGGCGAGCGAAGCGTGCCCGCGCGCGGCACATTGGGTGCCGACAGCGAATTGCAGGCGCATATCGACGGGCGCCGGCTGCGCGCGGCCGTCGTTGCGTCCGGCGAGCGGCGCCAGGTGTTCCATGCCGGCCGGACCTGGGCGCTGTCGCTGGTCGATCGCCTGTACGTCGGCGGCGAGGGCGACGACGTCGACGGCGGCCTGCGTGCGCCGATGCCGGGCAAGGTCGTCGCGCTGATCGCCGCGCCGGGCGCCACGGTGGAGAAGGGCGCGCCGCTGCTGGTGCTCGAGGCGATGAAGATGGAACACACGATCAGCGCGCCATGCAAGGGCGTCGTCAAGAGCTTCCACTTCGCACCGGGCGACCAGGTTTCCGACGGCGCCGATCTCGTCGATTTCGAAGGAGCGCAGTGATGGCCACGGAGAAGGAACGGGTCCGCATCGTCGAGGTCGGCCCGCGTGACGGCCTGCAGAACGAGAAGCAGTCGATCCCGACCGCCGTCAAGCTCGAACTGATCGACCGGCTCGGCGCGGCCGGGCTGAGCGCCATCGAAGCGACCTCGTTCGTGTCGCCGAAATGGGTGCCGCAGATGGCCGACCACACCGAGGTGATGCGTGAGCTTAAACGCCGGCCCGGCGTCGACTACCCGGTGCTCACGCCGAACCTGAAAGGCTTCGAGGCCGCGCTGGCGGCCGGCGTGACCGAAGTCGCCGTGTTCACAGCGGCCTCCGAAGGTTTCTCGCAGAAGAACACGAACTGCTCGATCGCCGAATCGATCGAGCGCTTCGTGCCGCTGGTCGAGGCGGCGCGCAGCGCCGGCGTCAAGGTGCGCGGCTATGTCTCGTGTGTCGTCGCCTGCCCGTACGACGGACCGATCGCACCGGCGCAGGTCGCCGACGTGTCGGCGCGCCTGCAGGATCTGGGCTGCTACGAGGTCTCGCTCGGCGACACGATCGGCGTCGGAACACCTGCCTCGGTGCAGCGGATGCTCGAAGCGGTGGCCGCGCGCATTCCGGTGGCGCAACTCGCCGGCCACTATCACGACACCTACGGCATGGCGGTCGCCAACGTCCACGCGTCGTACCTGTTCGGCCTGCGCGTGTTCGACAGCTCGGTCTCCGGCCTCGGCGGCTGCCCGTATGCGAAGGGCGCGACCGGCAACGTGGCGACCGAAGACGTCGTGTACCTGCTGCAGGGCCTGGGCGCCGACACCGGTGTGGATCTCGACGCGCTGATCGATTGCGGCGCCTGGATCTCCGAGCGGCTCGGGCGCCAGAACGGCTCGCGGGTCGGGCGGGCGCTGCTGGCGAAGCGGGCGGGCTGAGAGCCTGTAAACGATCGGCGGTTTCGCGCTCAGGGCAGCGCAACGACCGCCGAGCCGATCAGCCGCAGCTCACCGAGCGGGTTCGTCGCGGACACTTCGAGAGCGACGCGCTTCTCGTCGTCGCAGACGAACTTGTCGGTCACGCGCAATCGGCAGCGCACTTCGTCACCGACATGCGTGATGGCAACGAAGCGCACCGAGAGACTCCGGATCGCCGCCTGATCCACGACGTCGGTCAGCGCGCGCGCGAGCCAGGTCATCGACAACATGCCGTGCGCGAAAACATCCGGCATGCCGGCGCGGCGCGCATAGTCGATGTCGATGTGCAGGGGGTTGTAGTCGCCCGAGGCACCGGCATAGCGACCGATCGCATGGCGGGTGATCGGGCCTTCCGAAAGTCCGGGCAGCAGGTCGCCGACCTGCACCGCATCGAAATCGAGGAGCTTCATCGTGCAACCTGCCGAACGGGGTCGCGCACCACCATGACCGAGCGAAGATCGGCGACCGGCGAGCCGTCGCTCGCCTCGACCCGCGTCTCCCAGACCACGAAACCCAATGCGCCGTTCTTCTTTTCGTAGAGGTCGGCGATGCGCGGCCGGAAGTACAGGGTTTCACCGGCGTGCGCCAGGCGGTGATAGCTGAAATGCTGTTCGCCGTGCAGCACCTGCGCATAGTCGATGCCGAGCCGCTCATAGACCTCCATCGGGTCGGGGCTCTCCATCTCCAGGCAGAACAGGAAGGTGGGCGGAACCGGCAGCGATGGATGGCCGGCTCGCCGGGCCGCGGCTTCGTCGGAATAGATCGGGTCGGCCTGGCCCGTGGCCAGCGCAAAGCTGCGCAGCCGCCCCGGTTCGACCCGCACGCTGAACGGCGTCAGCTCGCTGCCGATGAGCCGCAGGTCGAAACGCGGCGCCGCAGGCTGCGGAGCGTCGGGTCGGTCGGTTCGGACCAGGTTCAAGCTTTCCCTCCGGGCTCCGCGGCCGCCGCATGCACGCGCACGCCGCCGAGCCACATGTCGGTCATCTGGCGCGCCAGCACCTCGGGTTTCCAAGGCCCGTGCCTGCGATACCAGATCGTGCTGTAGTGCAACGGGCCGAAAAGCTGGTTGATCAGCAGGTCCGGCGGGACGTCGGATCGCACGATCCGTTCGGCCTGTGCTGCCTCGATCATCTGCGCAAACAACTGGTGGTATTCGCGCCGCTGCTCGCCCACCAGCGCCCGCGTCTTCGGCTCCAGAAGGTGCATCGACTGCATGAACACGGTCAGGTCGTCGATGCGTTCCAGGCAGATCCGGGCGACGTCTTCGGCGACCGCGCGCAGCTTGTCGGCCAGCGGGGCAGGGCGGGCCAGGATCTCCCTGAGCCGCTGCATCTGCAACTCGAGCAAGGGCTGGTAGATTCCGTAAAGCGCGGCGTCCTTCGAGTCGAAGTGATAGTAGAACGCCCCCTTCGAAACCTCGGCTTCGGCACAGATCTGGTCGATGCTGACGTTCGAATAGCCGTGCACGGCGAACAGCCGCGTGGCCGCTTCGCGCAGGCGTTCGCGCGCACCCGGCCCGGCGGCGCTACCGTTCCGCCGAGCCTGCCCGGCCGACGCTTTTCGGGGCGAACGCTCCATGGCCTCGGCTCGAACGCCTACTTCCACAGCTTGCAGCGGGTTTCGGCCTTCGTCGTGAACACTTCTTCGCCCGGCATCTTCGCGACGAGCTTCACGTAGTCCCACGGCTCCTTCGACTCGGACGGAGACTTGACCTCGACCAGATACATGTCGTGAACGTAGCGTCCGTCGGGCCGCACCTGGCCCTCGGCGTAGAAATCCGACAAGCGGGTATTCCGGAACCAGTCCATGATCGTGTCGGCGTCGGTCGACTTCGTGACCTCGACCGCGCGAAGGTAGTTCATCGTGGCCGAGTAGTTGGCGGCCTGCACCTCGGTCGGCATCCGCTTGGTCTTCTGGTGGAAGCGGCGTCCGAACTCGCGCGTCTGGTCGTTCAGGTTCCAGTCCCAGCTCGTCGTGAACAGCAGCCCTTCGGCGCCGGCGAGCCCCATGCTATGCACGTCGGTCATGAACAGCATCAGGCTGGCGACCTTCATCGTCTGATCGACGCCGAACTCCTTGGTCGCCTTCAGCGCGTTCAGCATGTCGCTGCCGCCGTTGGCGATGCCGACGATGTCGGCCTTCGAGCTTTGCGCCTGCAACACGAAGGACGAGAAGTCGGCCGTGTTCAACGGGTGCTTGACCGCGCCGACGACCTTGCCGCCGCCGGCTTCGATCACGGCGGCCGCATCTCGCTGCAAGGCCTCGCCGAACGCATAGTCGGCCGCGATGAAGAACCAGTTCTTGTAGCCCTGCTGGACCATCGCCCGGCCCGTGCCGCGCGCCAGCGCGACGGTATCCCACGCATAGTGGATCGTGTATGGCGAGCACTGTTCGTTGGTCAGCGCCGAGGTGCCGGGGCCGTTCGCGATGAAGACCCGCTTTCGCTCCTCGGCCAGTTGCGACATCGCAAGTGCGGCTGCCGAGTTGGTGCCCCCGACGAGCATCCGGAGGTCTTGCGTATCCATCCACTCGCGGGCCTTTGCAGCGGCCACGTCGGCCTTGTTCTGGTGGTCGGCTGCGAGAAGTTCGATCTTCATTCCGTTGACGGTGCCGCCGAAATCCTCGATCGCCATCTGGATCGCGATCTCGCCGTTGCGCCCGTCGAGGTCGGAGTACGCGCCGGACATGTCGGTCAGGAAACCGATGCGCAGTGTCTCGGACGCTGCGGCCTGTACCGACGGAGCGAAGAGGGCGGAGCTTCCGAGGAGCAGCGCGAGAAGCCTGGGTCTGAATTTCATCGATCGGGTCTCCCTGAGCAGTTTCCAGCGATGGAGATCCCACCGCAGTTCGAGGCAACTATACTGACTGGTCAGTTTAGTATAGATGCCAGGATGCGCTCCGGCAAGCTCGCGTCATCGGACACCGACTGGACATCGTCGGGACGACCGCCCGTTTTCGGTAGGATGGCGCCGAGATCGCACTTGCGTCGCCCGGCGACGCCGGCCTGCCCTGGAGACCATCGGTGACCACGCGCTTGACCGACTTCGCAGCCCGATCGCTTCGCGGCGACCGTGAGATTCCGCTGTCCGACTACACGGGTCGCGTGGTGCTCGTCGTCAACACGGCGAGCGAGTGCGGCTTCACGCCGCAGTTCGCCGGACTCGAAGCGCTCTATGAAAGGCACGGCGACCAGGGATTCGTCGTGCTCGGTTTTCCGTGCAACCAGTTCGGTGGCCAGGAGCCCGGGGGCGCTGACCAGATCGAGGCAAGCTGCCAGCTACGCTACGGCGTCAGCTTCCCGATGTTCGAGAAGATCGAGGTCAACGGCCCGAACGCGCATCCGATGTTCAAGTGGCTGACCCGGTCGCTGCCTGGCCTGTTCGGGCCGCGGATACGCTGGAACTTCACCAAGTTCCTGATCGACCGGAGCGGAGAACCGTTACGCCGCTTCGCCCCGATCACCAAACCCGAGAGGATCGAACGCTTCGTCGTCCGCGCGCTCGGGCAGGCGAATGCCGGCTGAACGGGGCAGGGCAGCGCAAGCTGAACAGGAAGCGAACGGAAAAGGTCCCGCAATGAGATCGCCTGCTGATCCCGCAAAGCCCGCACCCGACAGCAGCGTGGCATTGTCGCCAGCCGTGCCGATCCTGCGCATCTTCTCGGTCGACAAAGCCCGGGAGTTCTATCTGGAGTTCCTCGGCTTCAAGCTCGACTGGGAGCATCGTTTCGATGCCGGAGCGCCGCTGTACATGCAGGTCAGACGCGGGAATCTGGTCCTGCATCTGAGCGAGCACTACGGCGACGCCACGCCCGGGTCGACGATTTTCGTTCCGGCCGAAGGCATCGACGCGTTCCATCGCGAACTGATAGCCAGGCAGTATGCCTACGCAAGGCCCGGCATCGAGGCACTCGACTGGGGTCGGCAGATACAGGTCACCGATCCGTTCGGCAACCGCTTGCGGTTCTGCGAACCGGCGAAGCAGGACGCTTGACCGGTGAATCTCTCATTTGACCGGCGAATCTCTTATGGAGCCATCGATGTCCCAGAAAGTTGCACTGATCACCGCCGGCGGGTCCGGCATGGGCGCCGCCGCTGCGCGCAAGCTGGCCCAGGACGGCTATCGCGTTGCCGTATTGTCGTCGTCCGGCAAGGGCGAGGCATTGGCGAAGGAACTCGGCGGCGTCGGCGTGACAGGCTCGAACCTGGTCCCCGACGACCTCGAGCAGCTCGTGGAGCTCGCGATGGACCAGTGGGGTCGGATCGACGCGCTGGTCAATTCCGCCGGCCACGGCCCGCGTGGGCCGATCGTCGAGATCACCGACGAGGACTGGCACAAGGGGATGGAAGTCTATTTCCTGAGCGCGGTGCGCACGATCCGTCTCGTTACGCCGATCATGGAAGCGCAGGGGAGCGGTGCCATCGTCAGCATCTCGCCCGCCTGGGCCTTCCAGCCGGCGCCGATGTTCCCGACATCGGCGGTGTTCCGCGCCGGGCTGGCAAGCTTCGTCAAGATCTACGCCGAGACCTACGCGGCCAGGAACATCCGCATCAACAACGTGCTGCCCGGCTGGATCGACAGCCTGCCCGCGACCGACGAGCGTCGCGACAGCGTACCGATGGAGCGCTACGGCCGGGCCGAGGAGGTCGCGGCGACGATCGCGTTCCTGCTGTCCGATGGCGCGGGTTACATCACCGGGCAGAACCTGCGCGTCGATGGCGGACTGATGCGCTCGATCTGAAGCGCCCGCGCGGCGCAGGTTTTTCTCGACTCGACGAAGGGAAAAGCCTATGATCTTGCGCTCAGCCACCGCAACCCGGCGGCTGTCTTTTTGCAAGTCTTCCCCCGGTTCTCCTCGATTCCCGAGGGACCCTTCCCACCTGAATGCAAGCACCCTCGCCAGACGCCGCCCGATGGGCGCGCATCAAGACCTTCTCGACGTTCGCAATCGCATTGGGCAGTTCGGCATGCGCCTTCTCGCCGGCTTCCGAGACCGTTTCCTCGGCCGGGGCGAGCCATGTCACGGGCTGCGCCCCGATCTCGACCGAGGATCCGGATCGCCAGTCGATCGAAGCCGACGTCGCGGCCTTCGTGCGCGCAGTTCCGGGTTCGCGCACAGCGCGCTTCGAGGTCCAGAACTGCCTGATGGATGGCCAGGTTGCCGACGGCAAGACCATCGTCCTGAGCAGCCGGCTCGCACGTCTGCCGCAGCCGCAGCGTCGTTTCATCATCGCGCACGAGTTTGCACACCATCAGCTCGGCCATCGCACGGAAGTCGCCGGCGCGCCTGCGGCGATCCTGAGCCAGGCAGCGCGGTCCAGCCACGCAACGCACCTGACCGAGGCGGACCTGGCAGAATTCGCCGCCATCGAGCGGGCCCACCGCATGGAACTCGAGGCCGACGCCCACGCGGCACGACTGATGCATATGCAGGGCGTCGACCCGGAACAGGCGGCACGGATGTTCGACGAAATGGGCGCCGGCGTCGACACCGATACGCATCCGGCCTTCAGCCGGCGCGCTCAGGCCATCCGAAAGCTGATCGCGACCTTCGGCGACAGTGGTGTGCCGAGCTGGGAAGCGGCCGGGCCCAGGTAGACGTCTGGTGCCGCGGCTCGCCGTTCAACGGGCGATGCCAAGGTATTCGTAGCCCAGGTCGCCACCCATGAAGCGATAGCCGTCGGCCGAGACCGCGTGCTCGTCGAATCGGTCGCGCTGCATCGACATCCGAGCGGCCGGCATGGCACCCGTGCCGCTGCCCATCAGCGAAACTCGCGTCGCCCGCGCCGTGCTCGCCGGGTGATCCAGCACGTAGCCGACTTCGCCGTCTACGAAGCGATAGCCATCGGCCGTGACCGGGCGGGCTCGAAACTGCTGGTAATCGTGCTGCAAGCGATCGCGGGTGACCACAGGCGTCCCGGTGCCGCTGCCCATCGTCGTCCGCGGCGGCTCGTAGACATGACCCAGTTCGCCGCCGACGAAGCGATATCCGTCGGCCGAGACCGGGTTGCCTTGCCAGGCGGCGAGATCGGCGCGGACCTTGGCGCGCGTGACATCCATGGACAGCGCGGCGCCGGAGGCGAAGGAAAGCGCAAGCGCCGGGAGGAGGATCGATCTGATTTTCATGGCCGTACCTCGGGTTGAGATCGTTGCTACGCACTACAGCGGCCACTGTGAGAAAAGTGTATGCCGATCCCGGGAGCGATGCCATCTCGATCGCGTCACGATTTGGTACGACTTACCCAGTCCGTGGGAAGCGCAAGATGGCGCGGACAGGGCGTGGGGCAACGGACAAGAGTCGAATGAAGAGGTGGCGGCCTTGAGAGCTCGGGTCGAAACGAGGTTTCGTGATGACTTCTTTCTTACTACGGATATGCGCCTAATGTGTATTATGTTAAATAGTATCTGCACTGCCTGCTCGGCCAGTCAGCTCAGCTGGCGGAACGCCAAGGCGCAGGACGCGACCGGCTGACCTCGCGGAACGTCCGCCGGTATTGGGACGGCGTCGTTCCCAGCTGTGCGGCGAACTGTTGCCGCAGGCCGAGGGACGTGCCGAAGCCGGCCTCGCCCGCCACGACTTCGATCGGCATGTCGCTGGTTTCCAGCAGCTGCTGCGCCCGGACGACGCGTTCGGCGTTAAGCCACTGCGTAACCGTGGTGCCCGTGGCCTCGCGGAAGCGGCGGGTGAAAGTGCGCCGGCTCATGTGCGCGACCTTCGCGAGGACATCGACCGACAGCGGCTCGGACAGGTGTCCCCTGGCCCATTCCAGTACGCCCGGCAGGCGCGTCTCGCTGGCGAGTTCCGGCACGGGCTGCTCGATGTACTGCGCCTGCCCGCCCTGCCGGTGCGGCGGCGTCACCCGCAACGTCGGCGCCGTGACGGTCGCGGACCAACTGCAGGCAGCAGTCGATCGCCGCTACCGTGCCGGCGGAGGTGATGACGTTGCCATCGGCCACGTACAGCACGTCGGGCCGGAACTTCGTGTTCGGGAAGCGCCGCGCGAACTCGTCGCGCGCGCTCCAATGCGTGGTGGCCTCTCGATCTTCGAGCAGGCCCGCCTCGCCGAGCACGAATGCGCCCAGGCACAGGCCAACGATCAGCTTCCCCTTCGCATCCGCACGCCGCAGCGCATCGCTGAGCGCGGCCGGGACGGCGTGCTGCGGATCGTTCCAGGCCGGCACGATGATGATGTCGGCCTTCCTCGTCGCGTGCAGGCCGTCGGGCACGTCGACCGCCAGGCCTTGATCGCTGCGGATCAGGCCCGGCACGGGGGCGCAATAGCGCACGTCGTAGCGGGTGCGGCCGTCTCCGTTCAGGGTGCCCAGCACCATGCCGGGCACCGAGAGATGGAACAGGCTCATGCCGTCGAAGGCGAGCACGGCGACGCGGATGGGGGACATGCGGGCACCTTTGCCGGAATGGCCCGAATGTATCCTATATGGTCACCAGGGCCACTGTTACGGAACCCCTGCTCCGGGCATTATGGCCACATCAACCTACGGAGACGGAACCATGAGCAAGCGAGCCCTTCTTGTCGTCGACCTGCAAAACGACTATTTCCCGGACGGCAAATTCCCCTTGGTGAACATCGGACCAGCCCTCGACAATGTCGTCCGCGTCATCGCCGACGCGCGCGCCAGGGGCGACAGGATCGTCCACATGCGGCATGAATTCCCGACCGCCGACGCCCCGTTCTTCGCGCCCGGCAGCGAAGGCGCGCAGATCCATCCGCGCGTGGAGCCGGCCCAGGGCGAACCGGTCATCGTGAAAAACCGGATCAACGCGTTCCTCGGCACCGATCTCGAGCAGGTGTTCGACGCCGACGGCATCGAAGACGTCACCGTGGTCGGAGCCATGAGCCACATGTGCATCGACGCGGCGACGCGCGCGGCTTCGGACCTCGGCTACAGGACGACAGTCGTCCACGACGCCTGCGCGACGCGCGACCTCGAGTTCGACGGGCAGGTGGTGCCGGCTGCACAGGTGCACAAGGCCTACATGTCGGCGCTGGCGTTCGCCTACGCGAAGGTCACGACAACGGAGGAGTACCTCGCCGCACCGGCTGCGTGAGTTCAACGGCTAGCCGGTGCGCAAGCCCGCTGCCTCACGAACCGCCTTGCCGGTCGCCCGCGCCCGTTGCGATTCGTCGCGCAGCCGCGCAAGTTCTGCCGGCGAGACGCGTTCAACGTTCATGTAATCGAGTTTCCACTCGTGAGACGCGCCCCATCGCTGCGGCGACTGCACCGTCGTGCGTGGCCCGGGCGCCGACTCGAGCACGCGCAAGGCCAGCTCCAGAGTCGCCGCTTGCGACTCCGGATCGTGGGGCTTGCCCGCGGCGTTGCCGAGCGGAAAGTCGGAGAACAGGAACCTCGGCACGCCGACATGCTCGACGATGTCCTTGGCACAGCCCATGATCACCGTGGGAATTCCGGCTGCTTCGAGCGCGCGTGCCGTGAGGCTGAGCGTCTGGTGGCAGATCGGGCAGTTCGGTACGAAGATCGCCACGTCAGCCCGGCAGCTTTCGAGCAGGATCGGGATATCGACTTCGAGCGTGTGGCGCTGGCTGCGGTTCGTCGGCACTCCGTGTGCGTGATCGGCCAGGCGATCGATGCGGCCTCGAGCCGCGAAGTCGCGCAGCATCGGCAGCGGGAACCAGGAATTCGCGTCCTGCATCGACGTGTGCTGGCGATCGATGCTCACGTGCGAGATGCGCAGATCGTGGTCTTTCGCCGTGTCGATAAGGTAGGGCACGTAGAACTTCGCCGCAGCGTTGTACGGCGCGCCCGGGCCCTGCGGCCCCTTGTCGGGCTGGTACGGTGCCGCGGTCGTGAAGAGCGCCACCGTCGATTCGGCCAGCGGCTTCTTCAACGGAGTGAACGGAACGCCCGCGAAATGCGCGTAGCGGTACGGATTGTCATAGCCCAGCGCCAGGTACCAGTCGCGCGTGCGCGTCATGTACGGAATCGGCACGTCATCGTCATGCGCGGAGGCCGCGCAAGCGGCCGGCGCCGATGGGTCGGCGGAACCTTCGGTTGCGCCGGGATCGACCTGTTTCATCAGGCGAGCGCCGCCTCGTACGCCGGATAGTCGGTATACCCGACCTGGTCGCCGCCGTAGAAGGTGGCGCGATCGAAGGCGGTCAGCGGCCAGTCGTTCCTCATGCGCTCCACCAGGTCGGGATTCGAGATGAAGGGCTTGCCGAAGGCGACCAGATCGGCGAGGCCTTCGCGCAGGTCCCGCTCGGCACTCTCCCTCGTGTATCCGCCGGCCAGGATCAGCGTGCCCTCGTACGAGTCCCGGAACCGCTCGAGGAATGCCCTTCTCGATTCGTTTGCGATCAGCACCTCGCGGTTGCTCAGGTGCACATACGCCAGATTCCGCTTCGATAGCGCCCCGCCCAGCGCGAGCCAGGTTTCTTCCTCCCCTTCGAAGGCCGGCATGTCGAAAATCCGGTTGAACGGCGCAATGCGAATGCCGACCCGCTCGCGACCGATCGCAGCGACCACGGCGTCGACGACCTCCAGCGGAAAACGCAGGCGCCCTTCGACGCTTCGCCCGTTGTACGGGTCCTCGCGATCGTTGATGCCGCCGCTGATGAACTGTTCGATCAGGTAGCCATTGGCGCCATGGATTTCGACGCCATCGAATCCGGCCGCCATCGCATTCTTCGCCGCCTGAGCGAAATCGCCGACGACGGCACTGACCTCTTCGGTCGTCAGCGCGCGCGGCTGGCTCGTTTGCACCGGGCCGGGATTGCCGTTGTCGTCGTATGCGAACGAGGTGGTGTTCTCGGCCGCTTTCGCGCTGGCGCTGACGGGAGAAGCGCCATTCTCGTGCAGCGAGACGTGCGAGACGCGGCCGACGTGCCAGAGTTGGGCGAAGATCTTTCCCCCCTCTTTGTGCACCGCCTGCGTGACCTTCTGCCATCCGGCGATCTGCCGGCGGGTATGGATACCCGGGGTGAACAGATAGCCGACCGCCTGCGAAGAGATCTGCGAGCCTTCGGTGACGATCAGGCCGGCACCCGCTCGCTGCCGGTAGTACAGAGCCGTATCGTCGTCTGGAATCGTATCGACGGCACGCGATCGGGTCATCGGTGCCATGACGACACGATTGTTCAATCGCAGGCCGGCGAGGTCGTACTCGGTAAACATCTTGTTCATCGGTCACACTTCATATTCTGGATCAGTTGGTACAGAATAGTAGGGCCTGACGCGCCGCCTGTCAAGTGCGCTCCCCGGCGCTCCTGGCACCGTCTTTTATGGAACGCCCGGTATAGAATTGGACGTTCTCTCTTCTCCAAGGGACAATTCGCGTATGGCAACAACGGGGCGCCCTCGGCAATTCGATCGCAACGAGGCGTTGCGAAAGGCCATGGCGCTGTTCTGGCGACATGGCTACGAGCCAACCTCGCTCGCGCACTTGAAGGACGCGATGGGCGGAATTTCGGCGGCGAGCCTCTACGCGGCTTTCGGATCGAAGGAAGCGCTGTACAGGGAGGCGATCGAGCTGTACATGGCGTCGATCGGCAAAGAGATCCGGAAGGCGCTCGAAGACCCCGAACTCGACCCGATCGAAGCCGTCGAGCGCGCGCTGAGGAGCGCAGCGAGGGAGCAGACCCGGGGAACGCAGCCCCGCGGTTGCATGGTCGTGTTGTCGGCGACCAATTGCTCGCCCGAGAACGAGCACATCCAGGCGGCGATGAAAGCCGAGCGCAGGCGAACGCGTCTCGCATTTCGCGATTGCCTGTTGCGAGCCGTGCAATCCGGAGCGCTCGATCCCGAAACCGACGTCGACTCGATGAGCGCTTTCTTTTCTACCTTGCTGAACGGAATCTCGATCCAGGCGCGCGACGGCGCCAGCCGGGACGAATTGAACGAGACCATCGATCTTGCGCTGGTGAACCTGAAACTTCGGATGGCTGCCTAGG
>CALLYQ010000465.1 GCA_937858875.1 uncultured Lautropia sp.
GCGTCCATGTAAGTGCGCGGATGCCGTAAGCGCGCCTCGCGCACGATCCGGTCGTGGAACGACAGCTTGCCGTGCGCACCGGCGCCCAGCCCGAGGTAGTCGCCGAACTGCCAGTAGTTCAGGTTGTGGCGACAGGCATGGCCGTCGCGCGCGTAGGCCGAGATCTCGTAGTGGCGCAGGCCGGCCGCCCCGAGTTCGTCCTCGACCAGCGCCTGCATGTCGGCGGCCAGTTCGTCGTCGGGCAGCAGAGGCGGATGCCGGGCGAACAGCGTGTTCGGCTCGAGCGTCAGGTGATAGCAGGACAGGTGCGGCGGATCGAAGGCCAAGGCTTGCCGCAGGTCGTCTCGCAAGCCCTCGAGCGTCTGGCCCGGCAGCGCATACATCAGGTCGATGTTGAAGGTCTCGAAGGCCTCGGCGGCCGTCTCGATCGCACGACGCGCCTGCGCCGAATCGTGCACGCGGCCGAGAGCGGCGAGCACTTCGTCGGAAAAACTCTGCACGCCGATCGACAGCCGCGTGACGCCGGCCTGCGCGTAGGCACGAAAGCGTGCGGACTCGAAGGTGCCCGGATTCGCCTCCATCGTGACCTCGGCGCCCGCGACCAGCGGCAGCCGCGCGCGCAGCATCGCCAGCAGCCGGTCGATCGCCTCCGGCGAGAACAGGCTCGGCGTGCCGCCGCCGATGAACACCGTCTGTACGCTGCGGCCCCAGATCGCCGGCAGCGCCGCCTCGAGATCGGCCTGCAGTGCGTCGATGTAGCGGGCCTCGGGCACGGCACCGCCGTCGCGCGACTCGTGCGAATTGAAATCGCAGTACGGGCACTTGCGCAGGCACCAGGGCAGGTGCACGTAGACCGACAGCGGCAGCGGAGTCGAGACGCCCGGCGTGCCGCGGCCGAGCGCAACGACGAGCGGCCGTTCGAGCTGGCTCGTGGTCATCGCGAGATCTCGTTGCCGGCCGCGCCGATGCCAGCCGCGCCGATGCCGGCCGCGCCACCTTCTTCCCGCAGGCGCTCGACCAGGACTCGCATCGCCCGGCCCCGATGGCTGAGTTCGTTCTTCGTCTCGGGCGCCAGTTCGGCGGCCGTGCGACCCAGCGACGAAAGCAGGAAATGCGCGTCGTAGCCGAAACCGCCGCTGCCGCGCGGCGTGTCGATGACTTCGCCGTGCCAGCTCGCGTCGGCGATCAGCGGCTGCGGATCATCGGCCGAGCGCAGCAGCACCAGCACACAGTAGTAGTGCGCGCGACGCTGTCGGGCAGGCAGTCCGGCCAGGTCGGCGAGCAGGCGAGCGTTGTTGGTGGCGTCGGCCTCTGCGGCGGGCACCGTCTGCCCCTGTCGCTCGGCCCAGCGCGCCGACCAGACGCCCGGATGCCCGCCCAGCGCATCGACGCAGATTCCCGAGTCGTCGGCCAGCGCCGGCAGGCCGATCGCCAGGCGGGCATGGCGAGCCTTGGCCAGCGCGTTCTCGACGAAGGTACCGTGCGGCTCTTCGGCCGCCGGCACGCCGAAGGCCGACTGCGGCAGCAGTTCGAAGCCGAGCGGCGCGAGCAGTGCCGAGAATTCGCGCAGCTTGCCCGCGTTGCCCGAGGCCAGCACGATCCGGGAGATCGTCATTGCGATGCGTGAGCGCCCGCCAGCGCCGCGCGCTGCGCGACGACCAGCCGTGCGATGCCGTCGGCAGCCAGGTCGACCAGGCTGTCGAGCTGCCTGCGATCGAAGGGTTCGCCCTCGGCCGTGCCCTGGATTTCGACGATGCCGCCCGTGCCGGTCATGACGACGTTCAGGTCGGTGTCGCAACTCGAGTCTTCATCGTAGTCCAGGTCGAGCACCGGCTGACCGCGCCAGATCCCGACCGAGACCGCCGCGACGTGGTCGCGGATCGGCGAGGCGGCCAGCGCACCGGAGCGCAGCAGCGCTCCGACCGCATCGTGCGCGGCAACGAAGGCGCCGGTGATCGACGCACAACGCGTGCCGCCGTCGGCCTGCAGCACGTCGCAGTCGAGCGTGATCGTTCGTTCGCCGAGCTGTCCGAGATCGAACACCGCGCGCAGGCTGCGCCCGATCAGACGCTGGATCTCCTGCGTGCGCCCGCCCTGCTTGCCGCGCGCCGCCTCGCGGTCGCTGCGCGTATGCGTGGCGCGCGGCAGCATCCCGTATTCGGCGGTGACCCAGCCGCGGCCGTTGCCGCGCATGAACGCCGGCACCCTGTCTTCGACGCTGGCCGTGCACAGCACGCGCGTATCGCCGAACTCGACCAGCACCGAGCCCTCGGCATGGCGGGTGAAGCCGCGCGTGAAGCGGATCTCGCGCAGATCACCCGGCGAGCGCCCGCTCGGTCGCTCCGACATCATTGACCTCCTGTTCTTGCGATCGCCTCGCGGATCTCGCTGATCGTACGCTCGATCTCGTCGTCGCTGATCGTGTCCTCGCCGAGCTCGGCATCCTCCGGGACGCCGACGGCGATCGTGGTCGTGATCGCCCCGTCGGGCACCAGGGCCGACGAGACGCCGTGCGCGCCGGCTTCGTCGCCTTCCCAGCACATCGCCAGCGCCGTCGCATTATCGGCGAGTTCGCTGCCGAGCCTGACGGCCTGGCGCACGAGGCGCGGCACGGCGCTGTCGATCGGTTCGGCCGACATCGTTGCGGCGAGCTCGGCCGCGCTCAACGGCCCCCAGACACCGTCGCTGCAGATCAGGATCCGGTCGCCGGGCCGCAGTGCCTGCGGACCGCCGATATCGACCGTCGGTTCGCAGGGCGAGCCCAGGCAGTTCAGCACCTTGTTGCGGTCCGGATGACGCTCGGTCTCGTCCGGATGCAGCAAGCCGAGGTCGACGAGGTTCTGCACCTTCGAATGGTCGCGCGTGCGGGCCAGGACCTTTCCGCCGCGCAGCCAGTACAGCCGCGAGTCGCCGACGTGCGCCCACAGCGCCAGCCCGTTCTGCACGACGCAGGCGACGATCGTCGTGCGCGGCGCCTCGGGCAGCCGATGCGCCTGCTGGAAGCGCAGGATCTCGCGATGCCCGCGCCGCAGCGCCAGTTCGAGAAAGGCCGCCGGATCCTCGAGCGCCGGCTGCGCCATCGACTGGAACGCGGAGGCCGCCGTCTGCAGCGCGATCTGCGCGGCGACCTCGCCGTGCAGATGCCCTCCCATGCCGTCGGCCACGAGCATCAGCAGGCTGTCGCGCGTGAAGCAATAGCCCATCCGGTCCTGGTTGACGTGACGCGCCCCGGTCAGGCTGTCCTGGTAGATCGAGAATCGCACGAAGACTGTCCTGGAGCGTCGTTTCCTGCAGGCGGCGGACTGGGAGGCTGTCGGACTAAGTTGCGCCGACCCTGCGCCGTGGCTGCCTGGCGGCGTCGATCAGCGAATCGAGCCACTGGCCCGGGCCCGACGGCCGCACGGTGTCGACGGCCGACGCCGGCGCGATCGCGCGCAGCGCACGCTGCAGCGCGAAAACGCTCTGCGGCCGCTCGAGCGGATTGAGCTTCAGACACCAGGCGACCAGGTCGAGCAGCGGCCGCGAATAGCCGTCGACGAGCGAGTCGATCGTCGACGGTACCCGGTCGTCGAGTTCGCGCTGGTCGGCCGGCTGCGGCGGCTGGCCGAGGATGCATCCGAGCATGCTGGCGCCGAGCCCGTAGACGTCGGTCCACGGACCGAGCTGCTGCGTGCGCCGGTACAGCTCGGGCGCCGCGAAGCCGGGCGTGTACATCGGGAACAGGCGCTGCGGCTCGTCGTCGAGCGTGCGCCGGGCAGCGCCGAAGTCGAGCAGCAGCGGCGTGCCGTCGAGCCGCAGGTAGATGTTCGCGGGCTTCAGGTCCAGATGTAGCAGGCGGTTCGCATGCACCTCGCGCAGCCCGTTCATGATCAGGTCGAAGATGCGCACGACGTGGCGCTCGGCCAGCACTTCGCGGCCATGCCGGCGGCGATGGCGCAGGACCACGTCCTGCAGGCTGCGCCCGCGCTCCCAGGCCATGACCATGTAGACGGTGTCGAAGGCGCGAAAGAAGTTGACCACGCGCACGACGTTCGGATGGAAGATGCGCGCCAGGGCCCGGCCTTCTTCGAAGAAGCAGCGCAGGCCGTTGCGGAAGGTGTTCAGGTTCTGCGGCAGGATCACCGGCGCGAACTGTCCGGCCGAGCGCTGCACGAGCGTGCTCGGCAGGTATTCCTTGATCGCGTATTTCTCGCCGGCGCTGTCCTCGGCGAGATAGACGATCGAGAAACCGCCACTGGCAATCTTCCTTACAATACGGTACCCCCCGATCTCGATCCCATCGGGAAGCGGGGCATTGTTCTGGTTAGCCATTGCCGGAATACGAGACCCTGCAAAACGTCGCTGAGCGGCGCGATGCGCGCAATCGCTTCATCGCAGTCGCTCCATTCTAAGGTCCGAGCCCGGACAAAGAGCCGATCTTGAACTCACGAACCGCCGAACGGCGTCCCCTGCAGAGCATGACCGGCTACGCGCTGGCCACCCGCGAGACGCCCGCCGGCCAGGTCGGCGTCGAATTGCGTAGCGTGAACTCGCGTTTTCTCGACCTCACGCTGCGCATGCCCGACGAGCTGCGGATCGCCGAGCCCGCGCTGCGCGAACTGATCGGCGGCGCCGTCCAGCGCGGCAAACTCGAATGCCGGGTGGCGCTGCGGGCTGGCGCCGGCGCGCTGCCCCAGGCGCAGCTCGAACAAGGAGTCGTCGACCATCTGGCTGCGCTGCAGGCCCGGGTTCGCACTGCGCTGCCCGACAGCGCGCCGCTGTCGGTCGGCGAGATCCTGCGCTGGCCCGGCGTGCTCGCCGAGCAGGCCAGCGCCGAATCGCTGGTGCCGGCGATCATCGATGCGGCACGCGAAGCGATCGCCGACTTCGTCGCCACGCGGGCTCGCGAAGGCGCACGACTGGCCGCACTGATCCTCGAACGCGCCGAGGCGATCGACGCGATCGCCGTGCAGGTCGCCGCGCGCAGCCCCGAGCTGCTGGCACTGCACGAGCAGAAGCTGGTCGAACGGCTGCGCGCGGCGCTGGAGTCGACCGGCGCCGTCGCCGGCGTGCCGCTCGACGAAACGATGGCGCGCGTGCGCCAGGAAGTCACGCTGCACGGCATGCGCAGCGACGTCGAAGAGGAAATCGACCGGCTGCGCACGCACGTGACCGAGCTGCGCCGGATCCTGGCCGGCCCCGGCCCGGTCGGCAAGCGGATGGACTTCCTGCTGCAGGAGTTCAACCGCGAAGCCAACACGCTGGGCTCGAAGGCCGCCGCGCTCGACTTGACCAGTGCCGCGATCGACCTGAAGCTGCTGGTCGAGCAGATTCGGGAGCAGGTGCAGAATCTGGAGTG
>CALLYQ010000466.1 GCA_937858875.1 uncultured Lautropia sp.
CGCGCAGCCGGTCCAGGAAGCCGGTTGCGTGCGTCAGTAACAGCAGTTGGTACCCGTAGCGGGCGCAACCGAGGCCGCCGTCATAGCCACCGTCGCTGTGGCTGTGGCTGTGGCTGTGGCTGTGGCTGTGGCTGTCGCCGCATCCCTCACCGTAGTCGTCGCCGTCGGGATGCTGGATCGAATATGTTCGAACGATGGTCTTGCGCTTCACAGCACGCCCTCCGCCATCAATCGGCTGATCACCGGAAACAGCAGCACCGCGAAGGTGCCCGGGAAGATGAACAGTGCCAGCGGCAGCAGCATCTTCACCGGCGCTTCCATGGCCAGCTTTTCCGCGCGCAGGAAGCGTTCGGTTCGCCTTTGCTCCGCCTGTGCGCGCAGGATCGGGCCGAGGCTCGCGCCCTGCTTGTGCGCGGTAGCGAGCGCAGCGACCAGGTTCGAGACGGCCGGCAGTTGCACGCGTGCGGCCATCGCCTTGAGCGCTTCCTCGCGCGTTCGGCCGGCACGCAGCTCGCGCAGCATCTGCTCGAGCTCTTCGCGCATCGGGCCGGCCGGCCCGCGATCGACGGCCTGCGCCAGTGCCGCGGCGAGGCTCAGGCCCGCTTCGACCGACATCGTGATCAGGTCGAGGTAGAAAGGCAGCTGGCGGAGGATCGCGCGCTGGCGAGAGGCAGCGCGATCACGGATGCGAGCGACCGGCAGCAGCACGCAGATCGCGGCCCCAAGGAAAGCGGCAGTCCCGTTCGCGCCCGGCATGCCGAGCGCGCTTGCACCGAAGCCGAACACGGCGGCGCCGGCGATCGCTGCGAGCCAGCACAGCGCGCGATAACGCGCCGGATCGAGCACCGTCGCAAGCCCTGCCTGGCGCAGGCGCGTCTCGAGCAGCAGTCGTCGACGCGGCCCGATCGTCGCCGCAGCGGGTCCTTCGAGCAGCGTCAGCAGCGGCCAGGCGATCCGCCAGACCGGCGGCAGGCGCGACGGCGACACGCGTGCCGAGTGTGGTCTGCGCGCGGCCGAGCGCAGGGCGACAAGGCCGAACAATGCCGCGGCCGCGAAAGCCGCCGCCAGAGACAGCCCTAGCCGGATTTCGCCGCTCGATGCCTGCGTCAGCGTGGACCAGGCTTGCATCGCTTCGTTCATGGCCGGCTTCAGATCTCGATCGCCACGAGACGGCGGATCATCAGGTAGCCGGCGAGCTGCGCGACCGCGACGGCCAGGCAGACGGTCCAGCCGCGCCAGTCGGCTACCAGCGGGCGCATCGCATCGGGATCGAAGGCCCAGAGCACGGCAGCAAGCGCGGACGGCAGCAGCCCCATGACCGCCGCCTGCAATCGGCCCTGTGCGGTCAGGGCATGCACCTTGCCTTCGATCGCGAGCTTGCGGCGCGTGGCATCGGCCAGCGACTCGAGCGCGTCGGCGACGTTGCCGCCGGCTTCGGTGCCGATGCGCAGCGCCGATGCGAACAACGCGGTTTCCTCGAGGCGCAGTCGGCGTTGCAGGCTGACCAGGCTCTCGGCAAGTGTGGCGCCCAAGCGCTGCTCTCGTAACATCAGTTCCAGTTCGTTGCGCGCCGGCGCCGGCAACTCTGCAGACGCCCCGGCCAGCGCCTGCGATAGTCCGTTGCCGGCGCGCAGCGCACCCGAAATCAGCATCAGGACGTCGGGCAACTGCTGGCGAAAGGCTTCGACCTGCCGCCGCCGCATCCGCGCCAGCAGCAGTCGCGGGACGGTTCCGGCCGCCAGCGCGGCCGCAAGCGCTGCGACCACGCTACCGGTGACGAGCCAGGTCGCCAGCGACAGCACGGCAGCCGCAGCCAGCATCAGGCGATGCAGCGAGGACGGGTCGATGAACAGGAACGCATTGCGCAACGAACGATCGATCGTTCGCTCGAAGCGCTCGCGATGACGCAGCGACAGATGCCGGACGATCGCAACCAGCGCGACGAAGGCCGCGGCTGCCGCGACGAAGACGGCCAGCAGCACCACGATCGGATCGCCGGCCAGCTCAAGCCATGCCATCGCCGTGCTCCTCGAAGACCGACAAGTCGATCGCCGCGCCTTGCTCGCGCAGCGAGTCCATGCACTGCGGCACGTTGCCGCAGCCCGTGAAGCGTCCGCCCGCGACACTGCGTACGAAGCGAAACAGCGGCTGCATCAGGACGCGGCCGCTTTCCAGGCCAGTGAACTCCGCGATCTCCACGACCCGCCGCCGACCGTCAGGCAGCCGCGCCTGGTGAACGACGAGATCGACGGCCGATGCGACGTGTTCGCGCACGGCAGAAACCGGGATCTCGATGCCGGCCATCAGCACCATCGTCTCGAGTCGTGCCAGCACGTCGCGCGCACTGTTCGCGTGCACGGTGGTCAGCGAACCGTCGTGGCCGGTGTTCATCGCCTGCAGCATGTCGAGCGCTTCGCCGCTGCGGCATTCGCCGACGACGATCCGGTCGGGACGCATGCGCAGCGCATTGCGGACGAGGTCGCGGATCGTGACCTGGCCACGCCCTTCCACGTTCGCGGGCCGCGACTCGAGCGAGACCAGGTGCGGATGCGCGAGCCGCAACTCGGCGGCGTCTTCGATGGTGATCACACGCTCGCCGCGCGGAATCAAGTTCGACAGCACATTGAGCAGCGTCGTCTTGCCCGAACCGGTACCGCCGGAGACGACGATGTTGCGTCGGTGCACGACGCACAGACGCAGGAACTCCAGCATCGGCGCAGACAGCGTGCCGTTGTCGACGAGGTCCTGGGGAGACAGCAGGCGGCGGTTGAAGCGCCGGATCGTGATCACCGGGCCGCGCAGCGCAAGCGGCGGGATCACGGCGTTGACGCGCGAGCCGTCGGCGAGCCGCGCATCGACCATCGGCGAACTTTCGTCGATGCGCCGGCCGACCGGCGCGACGATGCGGTCGATCGCCGCGCGCACCGCATCGTCGTCGGAAAAACGCAGCGAAGAGAGCTCGAGCAGGCCCGCACGCTCGACGTAGATCTCGTGCGCACCGTTGACCATGATCTCGCCGATCGTTTCGTCGACCAGCAGCGCTTCGAGCGGTCCGAGACCCAGGGCCTCGTCGAGCGTGTCCTCGATCAGACGCTCCCGCGCGATGGATTCGGGCAGCGCCTGCTCGGCGCCGACCAGTTGGGCAAGCAAGACGCGGGCTTCGCCGCGCAGCTGTGCGGCACTCAACTGGCGAACGTCCTTGCGATGCAGATCGATCGCCTGCAGCAGCCGGCGGTGAAACGACCTGCGCCACTCTAGCTCGACGGCCGCCAGCGTTTCGTCGCACCTGCGCTCGGCAGAAACCGTCGACGGCAGATCATCGAGGGCCACGTCGGCCTGGGAGGGCGTCGACGCCGGCAAGGCGGCGCTCGCCCCGACGGCCGGCACGCGCTGGCCTCCATGGCGCGGCTGGATCGTCAATCGATGACCTGCGATGACGATCTCGTCGCGCTCGTCGAGCGGACCGAACTCGGCGATTCGTTCGCCGTTGACCCAGGTGCCGGCCAACGTGCCGGCATCGACGATCCGAAAGCCCGGCTCCAGACGCTGCAGTTCGGCGTGCTGGCGGGCGACCCGCCAGCCGGCAAGCACGACGTCGGAATCACCCGACCTGCCGATGCGGCAGGGGAAACGCTCGACCTGCTGCATGCGCGCGGGCAGCCCATCGGTTTCGATCAGCAGCGTGAGCATCAGTCGGCCATCCGGACGGTTTCGCGTGCGCGCTCCAGTCGTTCGGCACTGCGCTCGATCTCGGCGCGCGCCTGCACCGGATCGGCGCCGACGAAGCGCGGCGTGATGAAGACGACGAGGTCGCTGCGGCGATCACGGAAGTTGCGCGAACGGAACAGGTTTCCGAGGATCGGCAACTCGCCCAGCGCAGGCACCCGGTCGATCGAGCGCGAGGTCTCCTCGGTGAGCAGGCCTGCAATGACCAGCGTTTCGTGTTCGCGCAGGTTCACCTCGGTTTCGGCGCGCCGCTTGATCAAGCCGGGGACGTCCTGGATCTGGACCTCGAAATCGATCGCCGAGATCTCGGTGGCGATCCGCGCCGAGATCACGCCCGATTCGCTGGCCACCGGGCTGACATCGAACTTGACGCCGTATTCGCGGAACTGCACCGAGGTGCCGGCCAGACCGCTCGTGTGTGCGATCGGCAGTTCGCCGCCGGCCACGAAGCGGGCCGAACCGCCGCTGCGGCAAGCGAGTCGCGGCTCGGCGAGCACGACCGCATCGCCGTTCTGGACCATCAGGTTGATCATCGACGTGATCGAACTGGCCAGGGCGACCGCGGTGGCGAACGGCGCGATGCGATCGCGCACCTCGAGCCCCGCCTGTGCGGCGGCACCTCCGGACCGGAACGCGTTGCTGCGATGAAGGTCGCCGATGATGCCGAAGCTCGGTCCCTGCGCAGTGGCGGCCCAGCGCACGCCGATGTTCTGCATCGCGTCGCGGCGGATCTCGACCATCCGCACGTCCATCTCGATCATCCGCTCGCGGCCGACGCGGCTGACCAGATTGACGATCTGCGGATAGCGACCGGCAACTTCGGCGATGCGTGCGGCCTGCTCCTCGGACACGCCGTCGCCGTCGATGACGACCTTGTCGCCGACGATCCGCGGCTGAACCCCGGTGGCGCCGAGCATGGTGCTGACCTCGTCGAGCAGCCGGCTGGCGTCGCCCGGCACGACGGTGATCGACACCTGCCGCTCACGGCCATCCTTGGTCCACAGGTAGAGCATGCTCTGCCCGGGCGCTTCGGGAATCACGAGCAATTGGCCGCGATCGAGTGCGCTCGCCTGCACGACCTTGCCGTTGCCGATCGCAATCCGGCGCAGCGGGCCGGTCTGCAGCACGCGGACTTCGCCGACATACAGGTTCATCGACTCG
>CALLYQ010000467.1 GCA_937858875.1 uncultured Lautropia sp.
AAGGCGGTGATCTGGTTGGCGGACAGATCGGTCGTGATGAAGGCCTGCGCGGTGAAGCGGTCGGGGCAGCGCAGGACCGGGCCGGTGTCGGCGCCAAGCGCCTCCAGCCGCTGCAGGCACAGGTCGCCATCGTGTCCGATCGCCGCGAGCACGACCGGTTCGCCGCCCAGGCCGCTCAGCGTGTATGCGATGTTCGCTGCGCACCCGCCGAACTCGCGCTCGAGTCGCGGTGTCAGGAAGGCCACGTTCAGCATGTGCACGCTGTCGGGGAGGATGTGATCGCGGAAGTGGCCTTCGAACACCATGATCGTGTCGTAGGCGACCGAACCGCTGATCAGCACGCGACGGGACATCTCTGCTCCTGCAAGTGGGGGCGGGCGCCCGGGTCCGTCTCGATTGTCACCGATAGAAGAGGACGACCGAATAACCGGCGGGCCGGATGTCGCGCGCCTCGAGCGCCAGCCGGATCGGCCGCTCCGAGTTCGGGCGCAGCGCGACGTCGGTCGAAGCGCTCAGGTAGTCGGCCGGGTCGATGGCCTTGCGAACCAGCACGCGGTTTTGCGTGTCGGTCAGCGTCAGCATCATCGACGGCCAGCGCACCGGGTGCCGTGCCCCGTTGTGAATGATTGCCGACACGGCGAGAAGCTCGGACGCCGCGTCGGTCTGCAGTTCGAAGGATTCGATGCTCAGCGCTCCGATCGTGCGCGGCGGCGCGATGCGCAGGCCGAAAGGCGCCGAGATCGCAGCGATGGCCGGTTCGAGCGCCGGCAGCCGCGCGGCGAGCCAGTCGCGATTGGCTAGCACGGCCTGGACGATCATCGCCAACACGAGAACGCCCACCGCGGCCAGCTTCAGCAACGCGTGCTGGCCGAGAAAGCCGCGGCGGCGCTCGTCGGCCGAGAAGTAGTCGATGGCCATCTCTTCGTCGCCGATCGCGACTTCGGCGTCGATGGCGTCGGCGTCGATGGCGTCGGGGTCGATGGCGTCGAGGTCGGCGTCGATGGCGTTGCGCTCGGTCCTTGCGCGTTCTGCATCCGTGCCGGTGCGGCTCGGGTCGACCGTCGCGGCAAGCGTCACGGGTTCTCCGCCGGCGTTGTCGATGTCGGCGTCGGCGTCGGCGTCGGCGTCGGCGTCATGATGGCTGGCTGGCCGATCATCGCGGAGGCGAATTGCGCGTTCGAGCTTTGCCTGTTCGAACGCCGCACGTTCGGACTCGGAAAATCGCGGCGACCCGTCGGACGAAGCCGGTACGCCAAAGGATGGAAGATCTTCGGGAGCCGGCAAGTCCGGCAGTCGGGTGCGCCGCTCGCTATGGCCGGGCAACGGGCCGTCGTCGTCCCAGGCAGCACCCGGATCGCTGGAGTCCACGCCCGTCTGCGCCGCTGTCGCAGTGCCGGTCGGCTCGGCCCGCGATTCGCCCGTTTTCGCGTCGTCGACGCGAGTCATCTTCTCGAGCCCCGAGAACACGGCGAGGCAGGAGCCGCAACGTACGAGTCCGCCGCGCAGCTTCAACTGGTCGGCGACGATCCGGAAACTGGTGCCGCAGTGCGGGCAGGTCGTGACGAGGGCCATGCTAGGAGGCTGTCGGACTATGGCAAGGGGTCGCGCCGATCATGATCGCGATGGACCGGCCAGGCAGGTCCATCCATCGGTCGTGCGCCAGGGCCGAAGATCGAAGCGGGGGTAGCAGGCGGCGATTTCGTCGGCCTGGCGGTCGAGCAGGCCGGCTAGCACCAGATGTCCGTGCGGCCGCACGAGCGAACCCAGCAGAGGCGCAAGCACGCGCAGCGGGTTCGCCAGGATGTTGGCGACGACGACGTCGGCCGCTTCGAGCGGTGAACCTGCCGGCTCGCGCGCGACCACCGTGACGCTGTTGCGTGCGGCGTTGTCCCGAGTGCTCTCGACCGCCTGTGGATCGATGTCGATGGCGACGACCCGGGACGCCCCCAGTCGTGCCGCAGCGATCGCGAGGATGCCCGAGCCGCAGCCGTAGTCGATGAGCGTGTCGCCGGTGCGCAGATTGGCGTCAAGCCATTCCAGGCACATGCGCGTTGTCGGGTGGCTGCCGGTACCGAAGGCCAGGCCCGGGTCCAGCACGATCGTCTGCCGGTGCCCGGCGTCGTCGATGGCCTGGCCGTCAGCGCAGGCGCCGACGGCTTGCAGGTGCCAGGAGGGCGTGATCAGCAGTCGCCTGCCGATCGGAATCGGTTCGAACTGCGCCTGCGTTGCACGCACCCAGTCCTGCTCGGGTACCTCGCGCAGTTCGAAGCCGGCCGGCACCGCTGCGGCGCCGCAGCGCGCGGCGGCTTGGGCAAGCAGTTGCGGACAGTCGGTGTCGACGTCGACCAGCGCCGTCAATCGCGTGCGCTGCCAGCCCAGTGCGGGAGCCGGTTCGCCCGGCTCGCCGAACAGCGCCTGTTCGTCGGGGGAGCCCTCGTCGGCGTCTTCGGCCTGCACCGACAGGGCGCCGCAGTCGAGAAGTGCGTCGGACCAGGCCTCGGCCTGGCCGTCGGCGACGACGAAGATCAGTTCATGCCACACGCGCGCGCTCCGTCGTGGCGCCGATCAGAGCTTGCGGCCGGCCAGCTTCTGCTCGAGGTAGTGGATCGAGGTGCCGCCCCGGACGAAGTTCGCGTCGGCCAGCAACTCGCGGTGCAACGGCAGGTTGGTCTGGATTCCCTCGACGATCATCTCCGACAGCGCGATCCGCATCCGCAGGATGGCCTGCTCGCGCGTATCGCCGTGGGCCAGCACCTTGCCGATCATCGAGTCGTAGTGCGGCGGCACGAAATAGTTCGTGTAGGCATGCGAATCGACGCGGATCCCGGGGCCGCCGGGCACGTGCCACGAAGTGATGCGCCCCGGCGACGGCGTGAACTTGTACGGATCCTCGGCATTGATCCGGCACTCGATCGCATGGCCGCGCAGCGTGATGTCGCGCTGGCGCACGCGCAGCTTCTCGCCTGCCGCGATCCGGATCTGCTCCTGGACGATGTCGATGCCGGTGATCAGTTCGGTGACCGGGTGTTCGACCTGCACCCGCGTGTTCATTTCGATGAAGTAGAACTCGTCGTTCTCGAACAGGAACTCGAAGGTGCCGGCACCGCGGTAGCCGATCTTGCGGCAGGCCTCGGCGCAGCGCGTGCCGATCCGGTCGAGCAACCGGCGGTTGATTCCGGGGGCGGGCGCTTCCTCGATGATCTTCTGGTGTCGGCGCTGCATCGAGCAGTCGCGTTCGCCCAGGTGCACTGCGTTGCGGTGTTCGTCGGCCAGTACCTGGATCTCGATGTGCCTCGGATTCTCGAGGAATTTCTCCATGTAGACCGACGGGTTGTTGAATGCGGCCTGCGCTTCGTTGCGCGTCATCACGACGGCGTTCTGCAGCGCGGCCTCGGTGTGCACGACGCGCATGCCGCGCCCGCCGCCGCCGCCCGCCGCCTTGATGATGACCGGGTAGCCGACCGAGCGGGCGATGCGCTGGATCTCCTTCGGGTCGTCGGGCAGCGCGCCTTCGGAGCCGGGCACGACCGGCACGCCGGCCTTCTTCATCGCGTCCTTGGCCGAGACCTTGTCGCCCATCATCCGGATCGACTCCGGGCGCGGTCCGATGAAGACGAAGCCGCTCTTCTCGACGCGTTCGGCGAAGTCCGCGTTCTCGGACAGGAAGCCGTAACCGGGATGGATCGCCTCGGCGTCGGTGACCTCGGCTGCGCTGATGATGCGCGGCACGTTCAGGTAGCTGTCGCGCGAGGCCGGCGGACCGATGCACACCGATTCGTCGGCGAGCCTGACGTACTTCGCCTCGGTGTCGGCCTGCGAATGCACGACGACGGTCTTGATGCCCAGTTCGCGGCAAGCGCGCTGGATCCGCAGCGCGATCTCGCCGCGGTTCGCGATCAGGATCTTCTCGAACATGTCATTCGATCACGAAAAGCGGCTGGCCGTATTCGACCGGCGACCCGTTTTCCACCAGCACCTCGCGGATCGTGCCGCTGGCATCGGCCTCGATCTCGTTCATCAGCTTCATCGCCTCGATGATGCACAGCGTGTCGCCTTCCTTGACCTGGCTGCCGACGGCGACGAAAGGTGCCGCGCCAGGCTGGCCGGAGCGATAGAAGGTGCCCACCATCGGCGACTTGACCAGGTGCCCGGTCGGTTCGGGTGCGGCCGGCGCAGCAGCGCCGGCCGTGGCGACGGCTGACCCGGCTGGCTGTGCGGCGGCGGGCACCGGTGCAATCGGCGCAGCGATCGTGATCGGGGCGGGCGCTGCGGGCGCAACCGGAGCGGCCTTGACGATCCGCACGCGACCGTCGCCTTCGGTGATTTCGAGTTCGGAGATGCCCGATTCGGCGACCAGGTCGATGAGGGTCTTCAGTTTTCGCAGGTCCATTCTTGGATGCCTCGCGGGACGGCGCTGCCGTCCCAGGTTGGATGATGCCGTCCGGGCTTCGGCGTGTTCGATCAAACGCGCACAGTGTCCGCGTCGGCCAGCGAGTCGCAGGCGAACTCGAGCGCCAGCCGGTAGCCGGCCGGCCCCAGGCCCGCGATGACGCCGACCGCCAGCTCCGACATGTAGGAGCGGTGGCGGAAGGCTTCACGACGGTGGATGTTGCTGAGGTGGACTTCGATGAAAGGCAGCGCGACCGCCGCCAGCGCATCACGGATCGCGATGCTGGTGTGCGTGTAGGCCGCCGGATTGAAGACGAGGAAGCCGACCCCTGCCTGCGGGGCCGCCTGGATCCGGTCGACGAGTTCGCCTTCGTGGTTCGACTGGAAAGTCTCGACACGCACGCCGCGATCCTGACCGTAGCGCACGAGGCCATCGTCGATCGAGCGCAGGCTCGTTGCGCCGTAGATGCCTGGTTCACGCACGCCGAGCAGATTCAGATTCGGGCCGTGCATTACCCAGATGAGTTTCGTCATCGAGCAGTGACCGTTAGGTCGGTCTTTAGCCGAAGATGCGGGATTTTAGTGCATAAAGGACGCTTTTGCGCAAATCCGTCGAATCATCCGACGACTGATTCGATCGCGCCGCGCAGCTGGTCGAGCTTGAAACGGCCAATGATCCGTGTCTGGACCCGGCCGCTTCGATCGATGACGACGGTGTACGGCAGGCCGCCAGAGCTGTTGCCGAAGCGACGCGAGAGCTCACTGCCGCCGGCTCCTGCGATCAGCAAAGGATACACGACGGGGCGCTGCTCTGAAAATTTGCGGATGTTTTCGGGCGAATCGATGCCGATGCCGAGGATTTGAAGGCCTTTAGCCTGATATTGCTGTTGCAGCTCCGATAACTCGGGCATCTCCTCGACGCAGGGCGCGCACCAGGTCGCCCAGAAGTTCACTACCAGGGGTTGGCCTCGCCATTGCCCGAGGTCGATGGCCGCGTCGTCGGTTCCCGGCAGATTCAGCGCAAACAACAGATCGGTCACGCCGGCTTCGGGCGTATCGGGGCTGTAGTGGCGCCAGGCGCTCCAGGCACCCAGGCCGCCGGCGGCGGCGGCGGCGGCGGCGAGCGCGAGCCAGTTCCTGCGGGCGCTGCTGGTCATTGCATGCCTCCGTCGGCTGCCGGACCGGTGCTCGCGGCCTCTTCGATGCGCGCCCGCAGCGCGGTCAGATCGCCGCGTTCGGCGCCCCCGGCGCCGCTTCGAAGCGCGCCGCGCAGGTCGTTCTCGCCGTACAGCGACAGCATGACCGGCTCGTCGCGCCACCACATCAGGATCGCCTCGATTTCCTCGCGGCTGCGGAAGTGAGGCGTCGTTTCGACGTCGAAGCGCAATTGCTGGTTGAGCAGGTGAATCTCGATGTCCTTCGGGTTGTCGTGAAAAAGCTGCAAATGGATCGGCGCGTGTTCGGCGACGATCCCCTTCCAGACTGCGCCGGTCAGATACGGGCGGAATTCGGCGAGCTCGGCCATCAATGCAGCGGCGACACGGCGGCGACGATCGACGCGGTCGGCGTGTTCCTCGTCGAACAGGTTCAGGTGTTCGAGCAGCGCCGCATCGATCGACTCGTTGTCGGGCATCGAGGACCGGGCGGCGGCCGAAGATTCGCCGAGCAGCTGGCGGGCGGCCTTGCGCTTGGCGCCGGCGTAGTCGAGTCCGCCGTCGGCGATGAGCCGGGCGGCGGCGGCCGCGAGTTCGCGGCGAACGGAGTCGGTGGTTTCGGGCATCACTGTAGAATTCGGGCCTTCCGGATTATCGCCCGATGCATATTCACGTTCTCGGTATCTGCGGGACCTTCATGGGCGGGCTTGCCGCCCTGGCTCGCGAGGCAGGCCATCGGGTCACCGGTTGCGACGCCAACGTCTACCCGCCGATGAGCGATCAGCTCCGTGCGATCGGCATCGAGTTGATCGAAGGCTATGGCGCCGATCAGCTGGGCGTCGCGCCCGATCTGTGGGTCGTCGGCAATGCGGTCTCGCGCGGCAATCCGTTGATGGAGGCGATCCTCGACGCGCGTGCTCCCTACGTGTCCGGGCCGCAGTGGCTGGCCGAGCACGTGCTCGGACGACGGCCGGTGCTTGCCGTTGCCGGTACGCACGGCAAGACGACGACGACCGCGATGCTGGCCTGGATCCTCGAGTCGACAGGCATGGCGCCCGGTTTCCTGATCGGCGGCGTGGCTGCCGACTTTCCAGTGTCGGCGCGGCTCGGCGCCGGGAACTGGTTCGTGATCGAGGCCGACGAATACGACACGGCATTCTTCGACAAGCGCTCGAAATTCGTCCACTACCGGCCGCAGCTCGCGCTGTTGAACAATCTGGAATTCGATCATGCCGACATCTTCGCCGATCTCGGCGCGATCGAAACGCAATTCCATCATCTGGTGCGTACCGTTCCCCGCTCGGGGGCGATCGTGGCCAACGGTGCCGAGCCGGCGCTCGAGCGCGTGCTCGCGCGCGGCGTGTGGAGTTCCGTCGAGCGGGTCCTGGTAGCCGACGGGTGGCATGAGCGCGAGGTGGCCGAGTCGCCCGAAGCGACCGAATTCCAGGTCTGGCGAGGCGAGATCATGCACGGCCGCTGCCGGCTCGCGGCGGCCGGTGCTCACAACCGAGCGAATGCGATCGCAGCGATCGCCGCTGCCGCGCGCGCCGGCGTTGCACCGGCCGACGCGATCGCCGCGCTGGCCGGGTTCGGCGGCGTGCGGCGCAGGCTGGAGTTGCGCGGTGAGCGCGCCGGCGTATCGGTCTACGACGACTTCGCGCACCACCCGACCGCGATCGCCACGACGGTTGCCGGGCTGCGCGCGCGGATCGGAGACGCCGGGCGCATCCTCGCGGTCTTCGAGCCGCGATCGAACACGATGAAGCTCGGTGCGATGGCTGCCCAGTTGCCGGACAGCCTCGCGCAGGCCGATCTGGCCTTCTGCTACAGCGGAAACCTGGGCTGGGATGCAGCCGCGGCGCTCGCGCCGATGGGCACGCGCGCGCAGGCGATCGACGACCTCGACGCGCTGGTCGCGGCGGTGATCGGCGCCGTGCGCCCCGGCGATCGCGTCCTCGTCATGAGCAACGGTGGCTTCGGTGACGTGCACGGACGCCTGCTAGAGGCGCTGGCCGAGCGCGAGCGGGCGGTCGATGCGGTCGGTTGAAGTGCTGTCTTCGCCGCCCGGCCGCGCGCGCCTGATCTATCTGCACGGCTTTCGCTCGTCGCCGCAGTCGTTCAAGGCACAAGTGCTGGCCCGGCGGATGGCCGAGTCGGGGCGCAGCGCCGACTTCGTCTGCCCGCAGCTGCCGGCCTCGCCGGCCGCGGCAATCGCGCTGGTGCTCGACGCGATCCGGCCGCAACCGCAGGACACGCTGGTCGGCAGTTCGCTGGGCGGCTATTACGCGACCTGGCTGGCCGAGCGCTGCGGCTGCCGCGCCGTTCTGTTGAACCCGGCGGTCCATGCCGCTCGCGACCTGGCCACGCAGGTCGGCACGCACGCGATGTACCACGACAGCGAGCGAGCGTTCGTCTTCGAGTCCGCGTATGTCGACGAACTGGCCGCGCTCGATGCCGGCGCGCTGTCGGTGCCGCAGCGCTATCTGCTCGTTGCCGCCACCGGTGATGAAGTGCTCGACTGGCGCGAAATGGTCGCCCGTTATCCGGGCGCGCAGCATATCGTCATCGACGGCAGCGATCACGGACTGTCTGATTTCGAATCTCTCGCCGACGAGGTCTTGCGCTTCGCCGGCATCCTCAGCCAAGGCAATTACTGATCAACCGAGGATCAAGCATGCGATTGAACGAAAAGGTAGCCATCATCACCGGTTCGGCCGGTGGCATCGGGCTTGCGACCGCCAGCCGCTTCGTGCGCGAGGGCGCGCGGGTCGTCATCGCCGACGTCGACGAGAAGCGGATCGCCGATGCGATCGCTTCGCTCGGCGCGGCCGACAAGCAGGTGATCGGCGCGCGTGTCGACGTCACCGACCGCGCGAGTGTCGACCGGATGGTCGCGTCGGCGATGGAGGTCTGGGGGCGGGTCGACTGCCTGGTCAACAACGCCGGCATCACGCTCGACGCGCGATTGGTCAAGATGAGCGCCGAGCAGTTCGACCGCGTCATCGACGTAAACCTCAAGGGCGTGTTCAACTGCACGCAGGCGGTCGTCGACCAGATGATCATGCAGGGTTCGGGCGTGATCATCAACGCGTCGTCGGTGGTCGGCCTGTACGGCAACTTCGGCCAGACCAACTACGCGGCGACGAAAGCCGGGCTGATCGGCTTCACGAAGACCTGGGCGCGCGAACTCGGGCCGAAGGGCGTGCGGGTCGCGGCGGTGTGCCCGGGCTTCGTCGCCACGCCGATCCTCGACGCGATGCCCGAGGCGGTGCTGCAGAAGATGGTCGACAAGGTGCCGCTGGGCCGGCTCGGCAAGCCCGAGGAAATCGCCAGCGTCTACGCGTTCCTGGCGTCGGACGATGCCAGCTACATCAACGGCGCCGTCATCGAGGTCTCGGGCGGAATCATGCTGTGATCCATGGGGCCATGCGCCGACGATGAAGCATCTGCTGTACGAAGACAATGGTGAATTCCGCGCCGCCACCGTGATGTCGGAAGCCGGCTCGAGCCTGCAGGTCGAGCTGGCCAGCGGCAAGCGCGCGAAGGTCAAGGCCTCGCACGTCGTGCTGCGGTTCGACTCGCCGTCGCCCGAGGCGCTGATGCCGGCGGCCCGTGAACTCGCCGATCAGATCGACGTCGAGTTCCTCTGGGAATGCGCGCCGCAGGACGAATTCGCGTTCACCGACCTGGCAGGCGACTACTTCGGTGCCGATCCCGATGCGCAGCAGGCGACCGCGCTGCTGCTGAAACTGCACGCGTCACCGGTCCACTTTCACCGCAAGGGGCGCGGCCGCTATCGGCCGGCGCCGCCCGAGACGCTGCGCGCCGCGCTCGCGGCGCTCGAGCGCAAGCGCGAGCAGGAAGCCCGGATCGAGGCCGATGCGCAGGCGATGATCGACGGGCGGCTGCCATCCGAGGTCGCCGCGCAGGCGGCCTGGCTTCTGGTGAGGCCGGACAAGATGTCGCTGACCTGGAAGGCCTTCGACCGTGCGCTCGCCGCCACCGGCAAGACGCCCGAACGGCTGCTGCTCGAGCTGGGTGCCTTCGCGTCGCCGCGCGAGCTGCATCTCGCGCGCTTCGCCGCCGAGCACTTCCCGCACGGTTTCGGGATCGCGCTGAGCAGCGACCCGCTCGACGGCTTCAGGTCGGCTGTCGAGCAGCTGCCGCTCGCCGACATCGATACCTTCTCGATCGACGATTCGACGACGACCGAGATCGACGACAGCCTGTCGGTGCGCCGCATCGAAGGCGGCTGGCGGATCGGCGTGCACATCGCGGCGCCCGGGCTCGCGATTCCGCCGGGCAGCGAGATCGACATGCTGGCGCGCGAACGGATGTCGACCGTCTACATGCCGGGCGGAAAGATCACGATGCTGCCGGAGCCGCTGATCGCGGCCTGTTCGCTCGACGAAGGCCGCGAGATGCCGGCGCTGTCGCTGTATGTCGATACCGACGAGAGCGGCGAGGTGATCGTCGGCCAGTATTCGCAGGCCGAGCGCGTGCGCGTCGTGGCCAACCTGCGCCATGACCTGCTCGACGGCGTCTATACGGAAGAGAGCTTGAGCGAGGCGGGCGGCGCAGCTGCGGTCGCCGCCGCGGCGGCCGACGCCTTGCCGCGCTTCGCCGAGGAGCTGAGCGTGCTGTGGAAGCTGACGCTGGCGCTGTCGGCTGCGCGCGAACGCGTGCGTGGCAAGCCCGAGCCTCGTTTTCGTGCCGATTTCAGCTTCTACCTCGACCCGGCCCCCGAGGGCGAGGAGCCGCTCGTGCGGATCGTGCCGCGCCGGCGCGATTCGGTGCTCGACCGGATCGTCGCCGAGATGGCGTTCCTGGCCAACAGCGAGTGGGGTCGCCTGCTCGGCGATCACGACACGCCGGGAATCTACCGCTCGCAGCAGAACGGGCGCGTGCGCGTGACCAGCCAGCCGCTGCCGCATATGGGACTGGGCGTCGCGCAGTACATGTGGACGACGTCGCCGCTGCGCCGCTACGTCGATCTGGTCAACCAGCGCCAGGTGCTGGCCGTGCTGGCCGGCGAGCGAGCGCCGTTCGCGCACAACGATGCCGAGCTGTTCTCGCTGATGTCGGCCTTCGACGCGAAATACGTGGCCTACGGCGACTTCCAGCAGCGGATGGAGCGCTACTGGTGCCTGCGCTGGGTCGTCCAGCAGGGACTGCGCCGCGCCGAGGCCGTCGTCGTGCGCGAGGACCTGGTCAGGCTCGTCGACGCACCTCTTTACTTCCGGCTGGCCGGCCTGCCGCTGTTCGCCCCCGGTCGTCGCATCCTGGTGGACATCCTCGGCACCGATGAGCTTGACTTGTCGGTTGAGGCGCGCTTCGTCGAGGCCGCGGCTGCCGGCCTGGTCGAAGTCGACGAGCAGGAGGCCGAGGGTCCGGGCCGATGACGGGCGCGCGCCGTTGAACGGAAGTGGATGATGAAAGTGGAACGGATGGCGGTCGTGCAGGCGCTGCGGCACCGGCTGGCCACGCCGCGCGACCGGCTGATGTTCGCGATCTCGGTGTCGGTGCTGCTGCATCTGCTGGTGCTGATGATGCGCTTCGTGCCGCCCGCGCCGATCGTGTTCAAGCCCGACGATCCGCAGCTCGAAGTGATCCTGCTCAATGCGCGCACCGACCTGCGGCCGGCGACGCCCGAGGTGCTGGCGCAGGTCGACATGGTCGGCGGCGGCGATCGCGATGCCGGCCGGGCCCGCAGCCCGCTGCCGGCCGAGGCGCAGGTCGAGGACGGCGATGCGCTGACGCGGCAGCGCCGGCGCACCGAGCAACTCGAGGCGCAGCAGCGCGAACTGCTGGCGATGGCCCGCGGCGAGCCGCGGCCGATCGAATCGGACCGCCCGGCGAGCGAGTTCGCACCGCCGCAGCCCGGCGCCGACGACCAGGACACCGACGCCGTCATCGCGCGCCTGCAGGCGCAGATCGACCGGCAGATTTCCGACTACCAGAAGCGGCCGAAACGGCTGACCTACGGCGTCAACGCGCTCGGCGTCAGCTATGCACGCTACGTCGAGGACTGGGCCGAGCGCATCGAGAAGATCGGCACCGAGCGCTATCCGACCGAGGCACGCGGCAAGCTCTACGGCGCGCTGATCATCACGGTCGACCTCGACCGGCACGGCAATGTCGTCGACGTGCTGATCGACCGTCCGTCGCGGCATGAGGCGCTGAACCGGGCGGTTCGGCAGATCGTGCTGGCCGGCGCGCCGTATGCGCCGTTCACCGAGCAGATGGCGCGCGAAGGCGATATCCTGCAGATCGTGCGCACCTGGACCTTCACCAACGGCGCGCTGGCCACGACCACGGTCGACAGCGACAACCCCGAGGAAGCCCTGTACGGCGACGACCGGAAAGCTCGCGGCGCAGGCGGGTCCGGCGATTCGCGCACGGCACGGGGGCGTCGCTCTTGAGCGATCGCTACGCGGTGATCGGCAACCCGGTGGCGCACAGTCGCTCGCCGGCGATCCACGCGCTGTTCGCGCGCAACACCGGCCAGGATATCGAGTACGGTCGTCTGCTCGCGCCGCTCGACGGCTTCGCCGCTGCCGTCGCTGATTTTGCCGCCGACGGCGGCCGCGGCCTGAACGTGACGCTGCCGTTCAAGGCGCAGGCCTTCGAGATGTCGACGCGGCGCACGCCGCGCGCCGAGGCGGCCGGCGCCGTCAACACGCTGAGCTTCGACGGCAGCGATGTGTCGGGCGACAACACCGACGGCATCGGCCTCGTCCGCGACATCGAAACGCGGGTGGGCCTGTCGCTGGCGGGGCGCTCGCTGCTGCTGGTCGGTGCCGGCGGTGCCGCCGGCGGCGTCATGCGGCCGCTGCTCGACGCCGGCGTGGCGCGGCTTGCGATCGTCAATCGCAGCCCGGAACGGGCGCTCGAGCTTGCACGCCGCAGCGGCGACTCGCGCGTGCAGGGCGGCGGCTTCGTGCTGGCGGAACAAGCGCTGGCCGCAGGGCAGCACTTCGACGTGCTGGTGAACGCGACCTCGAGCGGACTGGCCGGCGACCGGCTGCCGCTGCCCGATGCGCTGTTCGCCGGAGCCGGCCTCGCGCTCGACATGTTCTATGCGCCGCGGGCGACGCCGTTCATGCTGCAGGCCGAGGCGGCCGCCTCTCCGCGCTGCTGCGACGGTCTCGGAATGCTCGTCGAGCAGGCGGCGCAGTCGGTCCTGCTCTGGCGCGGCGTG